>JAUIKP010000220.1 GCA_030430725.1 Nitrospiria bacterium | reverse complement strand
ACTGGCCGGTGTCGCGCTCAATTTTAATATTAACGTTTTGAGTGTGCGGGAAGCGACAAAGCAAGAACTTGAGCATGGGCATTCACATGATGGTGATGGTCATAGTCATTAGATCGTCCTAGGCGTGTAAGGGATATCATTTAATTGATCAACAAACTCTGCTCCACGTTTCTTTTTCTAGCCAGGTATTTTTAAATGTACGGTAGATGCAGGGTTTCGCCCCTGCAGACGAGCTTGATCTTCCCCCGATTTTACGGACACATCAGAAAACCCTCTGGACTTGCTTTGGTTCCGTGGACACTCAGCCTAGTTTAGCCATCTGCTGCTCATACTCTGTTGGGCTGATATTGCCTAGGTGTTGATGGCGTCTCGCCCGATTATAAAACACCTCAATATAATCGAAGATTGCGGCTCACACGAATTCACGGGTTTTGAAGATGTGGCGTCGGACTTTCTCCTTCTTTAAACTCCCGAAGAAGGACTCGACGGCCGCATTATTATAACAGTTCCCCCGGCGACTCATGCTGGGTATCAAGCCATCCGTCTGACAAAATCGATTCCATTCATCGCTGCTAAACTGCGACCCCTGATCCGAGTGGATAATCACCTCCTGCTCGGGCTTGCGTCGCCACACGGCCATCAGGAGGGCATCCAGCACGATTTTCTTTGGCCAAAGCGGACTCAGACAAGGTGGCCTTACGGTTGAATCAGCGCCCCCGTAAAACTTTGGCATTTCAGACGCCAGCGGAGAAACTACAAACCCGTGTTGCAATGACTGGTTGAACTCAAGGCCGCTTTTTTTTAAGATTTCTTTCTCCATCTTCAGGCGCTTATTTTCCACTTTGAGTCGGCGAAGTTCTTCTTGTTCGCTTGTCAATCGCCGATTGCCTCGAAAGGCCTGGCCATCTCCCGCTTGAGCCTCTTTGACCCACCGCCCCAGCAGAGTGGCGTGCATACTCAGGCTTCGGGCTGCCTCAGCGCAGCTATAGCCCTGATCGGCGACGAGACTCACGGCATCCAGTTTGAATTCTTTGGAATATTTCTTTTGTGTGGTCAGCATTGATCACCTCCGTTAAGTGGATTATCCCTTAACTAGCTGGTATCAATCTATTAGACCATGTCAGTCTACGGGCTCAACCGCTTGGGTGGATTGTTCCCGTACCCATGATAGTACTGGCCGCTCATCCCCGTTGATTGGCCATGTGGCCTACAGAAAATCCCCTAAACAAGGGTAGTGTTTTTGTGATGGTTGAAGCATCCCAAGCCAGGACGTCCGCGACTTAACAGTGGGAGGGCCCTTTTGTTTTTACGGTTTTCGGCCGTGGGTGAAATTATTTTGCTCCGTGGTACTTTCCTTTTTGAATAACCAACCGATGTATTCTTCATAACCACATATTTGGAGGATGTTATGAATTTGGTCGATCGAGGAAGGAAAAGAACATCGGTATGGCTCAGTGCCGCTTTTGCGGGGGTGTGTATTCTAGGGACGGGCCAAGTTGAAGCTGCCAAGATGCCTAAAGTGGAATTGTGCCATTTTGACGCGGATGAAGGAGTATTTAAGAAAATTTCCGTCAGTGGGAACGCAGTCCAGAATCACCTGGCTAACCACGGGGACATATTCCCCGCAAGTTCAAATGGTGCAGGAACGATTACTCTGGATACAGAATGCAACGAGGTCATCGCGCGGAACGTTTTTTCCCGGGCATACATCGACACAGACCGGAATGGAACCTACGACTCGCAAGTCGACGTTGAAATCTCGCAGCTTGTTGATACCAACATGGACGGTGTGATTAATGCGGGTGACACCGTTGAATTCGGCCAATACCCCAAGACGTTTGATCCTTGCTCGCTTCCCCCAGACGCTGATTGTCCAGATCTTGGCAATCTCAACCCCACTTCAGTGGTGGTTACCAACGTTTTTTCCGCCACACCCAATTCCGTCATCGTACAATCTGCTTCAGGTTCGCTCTTCAACTGGGAAAATCCAGGTGGACTGGAAATAGTACGGTTAGGAACCATACCCGAACAAATACTATTTGATAGTTTTCTTGATCAACCGAATGATGCTATTACCATACCCTTAGGAGGGGAAGCCGATCCGAGTGATGCCGTAGATATTACGAGGCCAGGAAACGACGCCAACGACTACTTCTTCAACGTTGAAATCAACCTCGCCCCTTAGTGTGATTGCCCATGAGCGAGCCCTTTTATCCTTCGGATAAAAGGGCTCGTCCGGGTATGACCTTTTTCATGTACCAGAATCAAACCCTGGGACAACCTAAAGCGGCAGAGCCTGCCGGGACTCTCATTTAATATTTCGATTTGCAGTCAACGTCAACACCTTTTCCACTACTCCCCAATATGCTTATGATAGCCACCCACTTGGAATAACGAATGCCTGAAATGGGATCTGATTCAATCATTACCTCTTTTTCCCATGAGCGGCGCGGAAGAGGCGGAGTTGGCCGTAATTGTAGAGATCGCCGAGGATCTCTTTGGCGCCAGTGAGATTCCCAAACCCCGTTTTCTCGAAGGCCGCTGCCATTTCTAATTCCTGCTCCAGTGTCCACAGTTGGGTAAGGTCTACCGGCTCACCGGCTTGAATGGCTTGTTCCAGGTGTCCATAGATGGTGCTGGTGACCAAGCCGCGCTCACTGGCGATCTGTTCGATCGAATGCCCTGACCTAAAATAGCGCAACGTATCATGGACGGTATCTCCAAGCGGCCTTTTTCTGGCCGTTTTTTTATAACCTTCTAAATCGTGTGGGTTCTCAAAACCTCTTTGAATGCTCGCCGGGTTTTGATCCCTTAAAGAGAATGTTGAAGTGGGCTTGGATTCCTTTGGAGTAGTCAGGGGGGCGTAGTTTTCCAGGTGCCCTGCGATGACTGCCAGGAACTTAGGTCCAAATTCCTGTAATTTCCGATTCCCGACCCCACTAATCTGGAGGAACTCCTGTTCATTGGTGGGACAGTCTCGTGCCATCTGCCGAAGTGCCACATCGGAGAATATGACGTAGGCAGGGACATCAGCCTCATCGGCTAATGTTTTGCGCAGTTGGCGGAGGCGAGTGAACAGCATCTCATCGTGACCAAGGTCCTCGCCTGAGAGCGCCCTGCGTTCCGGTGTGTTCATGGGCTTTGTGAGCATGAGCATCTTGGGTTCTTGAAGAAAATGCTGACCCTGGTCGGTGACTTCCAGCACTGTGAAGGGATCTGCCGTTTGTTGGAGATATCCCAGCCGGATAAGTTCCCGGCTGATGGCGGCCCATTCGGGCCTCCGGTGGGCTTTCCCTTTTCCGTAGCTGGTTAATTGGTCATGACGCCATCGACGGATTTTTTCGGTATTGGCTCCGGTGAGTACGGCGATGACGTGATTGAGTCCGACGCTGAATCCACTTGTTCCACGTATCTCTTCAACGCACGAGAGCACAGTCTTCGCGGCATCCGTGCCGTCGAAAAGATCCCTGGGCGAAAGACAGTTGTCGCATCCGCCACAGTTTTCGGATTCAATTTGTTCTCCAAAATATTGGAGCAATGTGCGGCGCCGGCATGTGGCACATTCCGCATAGTGCACCATTTCCTGTAATTGCCTGTTGGCAATCTGCTGTTCCTGAAAGTTGGTTTTCTCATTGATGAAGCGTTGCTGCTTGACCGTATCCCCTGCGCTGAAAAGCAGGACACATTCGCTTGGCAGGCCATCCCGCCCGGCACGCCCGGTCTCCTGATAATAACTTTCGAGGTTTTTGGGTAAATCGTAGTGAATGACAAATCGCACGTTAGGCTTATTGATTCCCATGCCGAAGGCAATGGTGGCGCACATCACCTGAATTTCATCTCGCAAGAACAATTCCTGATGCCGTGTGCGCTCCTCGGCACTCAGGCCGGCATGATAGGGCAGCGCCTTCAGGCCATAATGCTGTAATCGTTCCGCTACACTTTCCGTGGTCTTCCGGCTCTGGCAGTAGAGAATTCCTGAGTCCTTGGGGCGTTTCCGGAGAAATGCGAGGACTTGTCCAAACGGGTTGTCCTTAGGCTGCACCTGGTAGGTCAGATTGGGCCGGTTGAAACTGGCGACGTAGCAGGCCGGATCACGCAATCGTAGAAGTGTGACGATGTCTTTTTGCACCCGCTCCGTGGCGGTGGCGGTGAGTGCGATGATCGGAAGACGTGGGACCTGATCTCGGAGTTCTACAAGTCGCCGGTATTCCGGCCGGAAATCATGGCCCCATTCACTGATGCAGTGGGCTTCATCAATGGCCAGCAGATTGACCTGAAAATTCCGGACCAGGCTGAGGTATCCTGGGACCATGAGGCGTTCCGGGGCCATGTAGAGGAGGCGGTAGTCACCTCGGTGCAGACCCCGCAAGCGGGTCTGGGATTCCTGCGTGGTCAGAGATGAGTTGAGATACGTTGCCGCAATGCCATTGGCCCGGAGCCCATCCACTTGATCTTTCATCAGGGCAATGAGCGGGGAGACGACGATCGTCAGGCCCGAGCGGGCCAGCGCCGGTAACTGAAAGCACAGGGACTTCCCTCCTCCCGTGGGCAACAGGGCCACCACGTCGCGCTCAGCGAGGACATCCCGAATGATCTCTTCCTGTAACGGCCGAAAGGCCGTGAACCCGAAATGTTCTTTTAACAGAGAGAGAAGGTGAGGTTGTGTTGAGGGGTGCAGGTGCCGGGAGTCAGTCTGTTGGAGGGATAGGTTGTTCTTCACAATTGACGTTGTCGCAAATATAGGAGATGTGGATAGAGAGTAGGGATGTTGTGATCTGTCGCAGGGCTCATCTTGTGAGGGGAAGCCCCCCGCTGAGCCTATGTGGCCGTCTCATGGCTCCTTCCGATCGCATTTTTCATTTTCAGGGGCGATATTCTGGATTTTTCATGAAATTCATCGCCATTTCGGCATGTTGTTTTTTGCAAGTGGATAGCTCAAGATCCGCCATCATGCTCTTTCCATAGTGGGACTGTCTACTCGTGGAGGCACAAGACCCTCGACATCATGAGGAAATCAGGGGCATTCAGCAAGAATTGGAGGAAATTGCCGAAAATAACAATATAACCCCTGGTGTCGAGATGCACGTAGCCGAACGAATGCAAGATACAACGCTGGTTTTGATGATTTCAGGACGAGTGACCGTGTACTCCCGGAAAGTGTTCCAGGGTATGGTGAAATCCGCCAGGTTCTCTGGCGCCAGGCATATTATTTTTAATATGCAGGGGGTTACGTTCATGGACACCATTGGGCTGGGGGGACTGGTGCTTGCCTATCTCGACTTACATGACCATCATATGGTCATGAGCGTCGTAGAACCCCAACAGCCGGTGAAAACCTTACT
Organism: Nitrospiria bacterium; assembly: GCA_030430725.1. Lineage (GTDB taxonomy): Bacteria > Nitrospirota > Nitrospiria > Nitrospirales > UBA8639 > Nitrospira_E. Next base: position 642 of record JAUIKP010000220.1, on the reverse strand, counting down.
CGAAGACGCAAATTTTCCCGAACTGATTCCGACGTATCCCACCGAAGAGACTGCCTTGCAAGCCATCCATTAGATTTCCGGGTGCGCTTCCCTTTTTCATCGTTTAAAATAATGGGAGTCGATTGTCCTGAGGCGAGGTACGTGTGTGTAAAGAATCGGCAGACGGTCGCGAATGTGTTATCCTCGCAAGGGCTTGCTACAGGAAAGGAGATTAACCCGAATGGTTAGGATAATGGGAAAGTTGCGATGGCATGTGAGCATCTTCTGACGTTGCGAGCGGAGCTGGTCCGTCAACAATTGACCGGCTTTGTGGTGCCGCATACGGATGAATATCAGAATGAATATCTGCCTCCCTGTGCAGAGCGGCTTGCCTGGTTGACCGGATTTACCGGTTCGGCGGGGACGGCGATTGTTTTACGGGATGAAGCCGCAATGTTTGTGGATGGCCGGTATACGCTTCAAGTGGCTGACCAGGTTGATGAGAAAAGCTTTACGCTTCACAATAGTGGGGAAACCTCACCGGAGGAATGGTTGGCACTTCATGCAACACTTACCGATCGAATCGGCTATGACCCCTGGCTTCATACTCCCCAGGATCTCGAACGGTTTCAGACAGCAACTGAACGAGTCGGTGCACAATTC
>JAUIKP010000219.1 GCA_030430725.1 Nitrospiria bacterium | reverse complement strand
GTCGCCGGAGGCAGGGTGGCATTGACCCGCGTGCCATCGGCCAGACGTAGATCCACCATTGGAGAGGCCGTATCCACCCTCCGGCCCATTTGCGCCGCAATCCGTTCGATCACCCGAATCACATGATCGTCGTCCAGAAACTGCACGTCAGTTTTTTCCAGCCGGCCATACCGCTCCACATAGACTGACCGGTGACCGTTGACAAGAATATCCGTCACAGCCGGATCGGCCAACAACGGCGTCAAGGGCCCCAAGCCAATGGCTTCCTCGGTCAATTCTTCGGCCAGCCGGCCCTGCTCCGCCTGATTTAAGGGAATCTGCTCCGATTCTAAAATCCGCGCGGTAAACTCCTTCACCACGGCCGAGACATCCTCATGATTGAGTCCGGCGGCCAAATGTTCTCCGAGTTCATTCAGGAGTCGCTCCTGAAGGGCGCTTTTAATCGACAGATAATCGGCATGCTTGACTCGCGCCAATGGATCATCCAGCAATGCCTCGTCTTTGCCCACGTTCATCGCCGGACGTTTCACCGCGACCCTGAGCCTCGAGGCCGTATCCGCACTTAATGATTTGCCAAACGGAATGGGCGGCCGGTTCTCTGATGACGAAGATAATGAGTTAGGCTGTTCGCTCATGGTAAGGGAACGGTCAGGCCGGCTCCTCGTTCATCAGTTTCGCCAAGTGATCAATTTCCACGGCATCAGTCTTGTCCGCTAACTGCTCAATTTCCCCAACCAACCGATGGGCGCTACGTCCGAACCCGAAGTATCGGGTAGTTTGGAGAATATACGGTTCCCCGAGATTGGCGCAGGTTAACAGTTTCTTTTGATAGGGAAAGACATAATGAAATTCTCGCATCATCCGCTCCTCAATCTCCGTTTGCGTCAAATTTCCGGCAAAATTCCGGTAGTTCTGATTCAGGACCAAACGCTGACGCTCGACCGGACATCCAAGCCCCTCCAGAATTGGAAGCAGTTTGGCCGTGCCAATGACATTGGGCGCCGTTCCCTGCATCACCACATAGGTAAAGGTGGACAGCTCCAACACCGTCATCACGACACTATCCAACAGGGGAAACGTATCAACGACCACGTACGTGAATGTCCGTCGCGCTAAGTTCAAAATACGATACATGGATTCCTCATCCACCTCAGACGCTTCGGCCGCATTCCCCGGCGCGGCCAGAAGCGCCAACCCGCACGGATGCGACACGGTCAATTCGCGAAGCAACGTCTCATCAAGACGTCCTTTTTCACGAACGGCGTCCACAATGGTCGTTCGGGGATTCAGATCAAGCATCACCGCAGCAACGCCCAACTGCAAGGACGCATCCACCAGCAACACCTGGCCGGGATGGCGACTGGCCAGCAAACACGCCATATTGACTGAAATCGTCGATTTCCCCACTCCCCCTTTATTGCTGATAAACGAGACGATATGGCCGAGCGGGGACAGGCTGGATTTGGTCTTTCCCTGCACAAAAACCCGGTCGAGGACCTGTCGAATTTCGGTGCTGGAGAGGGGCTGCCGGAGGAAATCCTGAATACGCGCCCGGACGCCTTCAAGAATAAACGCGCTTTCGGATTGATCGGATTCAAAAAGATCGGGCTTATAGAAGCCTGCGATGGCGGTTTCCGGCAACATCTGAGACACATCGATCGTAAACTCCTTCAACCCGCGAAGATCCCCATTCATCTCGACACAAATCAATTGAGGCCGGCGGTTCCTGGCCAGCTCTTCCGCCTGGCGGAATGACTCGGCATAAACCGTGACGCATCGGTAATTGCCCACACCCTGAAGCGCGGAATCAAATTCCGCACGAAGTCCAGGGGATTTCCCTACCACGAGGATATGGAGATTCGTTTCCATTACACGTTCAATTCTTAACGAACCAGCGCCGGAGCCAGCAGGGCTCCCTCTTCCTGAATGTCACGATTTACTTGAAACAACCATGCCAATGCGGGTTCCAGCAGAAGAGGAAATGCAGGCTGGAGAGAGACCGTGGCATTTTCGACAGCCACTTGACCCGGTCGCCTGATAATCTGGACCGAACCGGGCGCGGTTCCAGTCATTTCAACCCGTGCAAATCCCACCACCCGTTCCGTCCCCAAAAAATTTTCGTAGAGAGGTGCATATCCGTCGATCGTCACCTGTCCCCCCTCAGGAAATCGAGCACGAACAGGTTCGCCAATGCTCGTCACAGGAAGGAGAAACCGGCCGATTACCGTGGACCCGACCTCCACGACCCCTGAAGAATCCACGGTGCCCGAACCGGGAACATCCACCACCAGAGAATCCCGCCAGGCTGCACGCGCAAGACCAAATGGGGCAACACCCAGACGGGGAGGCTCGGACAAGATATCCGGCAGGCCCACTCCTCGAACAGGGCGGGCATCGGCAATCGCGGTCGCCCGCACGGTTAAGCCCGTAAAACGAATCCCAGCCTGGTCGGTTGGGGCCTGGAGAGGCGAGCCGAGCCCTAACACCAGTGGCAGGGTCGGGCCGGCCGAACTCACTCCCGGCACATTATCGACGCCGGCCTGACCTTGGAAGGGCTCCGGTTTCATGGAGCGCCGCAATCGCACGAGAAAGGCATCGGCCCTCGGGCTGGCGTTCACTTCAGCCGGGACGAAATCGATCCGGGTATAATTGGCACATTCCCTGCGCGGGGCTTCGACCGAACAACCGGGATCGGGAATCCCAAACGTCCCGCTCACCATATCGCCATGTCGGGCATTGGCTTCATCATTCCATTGCAACATCGGTTTGTAGACGGGGGTCGACGGAACGTCTAATGTCTGCATCGCATTGAGGTCGGTTTGTCCGCCAGTCAGGAACACATCAGGCCCCGCACCAAGCTGCAGGAGATCGTCGGTCAAATCAAAATCATCATCATACGTCCATGCCGCCAGCTGGCTCACCGCCACCCGGCGGTTCAGATCACTGGCAACCGGATCCTCCGGAGCAACATCACGCAGGCGCAAACCTTCCCCCGCCGCAGCATCGGCAACATTTTGCATTTGCACTCTGGTGAGATTGACATACCCCCAGTCGATCACTAACGAGGCAATACCAAGCATGCCCCAAACCAGCAAGACGAACAGCACCAACATCGCCAGACGCTCCCAAAGAGTACCGTGTCGCGTTCAAGCATGAACGCGCATTGTGTATAACATCGCACTATTGCTCCTGATCCGACGCAACAGGCACGGTAATGATTTCCCGTTCTCCCGATCCATTCAAGGTTTCCACAAACGTGAGCGAAGATTTCGTATTCTCATTTTTTGAAATTCCGCCAGACGACTTCCCTAAAGCCAACGTATGCCCAAAGGGACTCCAGGGTTGGGACTCCGGTGTCTCACTGTCCTCGGGATCGTCCGGATGTCCTGAACGAGGAATAGTCGTAATCTCGGCTTTCACGGCCACGGCTTCGGTCAATGAAGCCACTTCTTGCGGGTCCACCGCGATGACGATTTCCTGAACAGGCTTCTTTTTGACCACAAGACCCTGGGTCAGCGTGTTCATCGAGAGAGGAATTTCCCGGGTCGTCAACGGTTGAACCAGCACACCGTTTTGCACGAGCACCCGCACGGTGGCCTGTTTTGCCCAATTATGTAAATTCGCCTGGAGCGCTAATTGTTGACCATAGACTCCTCCCATGGTCAGTGATTTATCCTTCCCATCCGCGTCGATCGGCAAGGTCGCGATCAGGTCGAAGCGATCTCCGGGATTCAGGCCATATAACCCGCTGACCTGACCGGCTTCGACCCGCACCGCCCGCTTCCCTGGGGGAATCCCCCCGACTAATCCAGGACGGGAACCCCTCGGGAGAAAATCGACTTCCGTGAACACATACCCAACAGGCTTCTCTCGCCCAAGAACACGACCGAGAATGTCCGTTAAATCGGTTTTCATGGCTTCGGTCACCTGTTCCGGGGGAAGCAGCACAACGGACAGCTGCCCTTTCTCGGCATTCCACACATGTTGACGGTTCAACTGGGTGAACGCCGGAATCGTTTGCGCACTGACCGGAACAGCAACCAGCCCTTCCGTGGAAGGCCCGCAATTCACTCCGAACCAGCAAGGGTTCACCAGGCCGGACACCCACAATCCCCCTAGAATCACGACAAGCATGCCCGCCAAAAAAAACGGGGAGGACACAAATCTGACCCACGGCGATCGAGGGTGAAAGGCCCCAGTTTTCATAAGAACACCTCCCGCCTGGAAATGGCTTGAGCGGAAAGAAGCTTCCTGTAGGGCCTGAGCGTTTCACCGCCAAAAGCCAATTGCCCTCCCAGTCCGAAACGTCCGCCGTACACGCCTACTTCAGGCAAGTCACCAACCCCGAATGGCGTCCCGCGCGACGGAGCATTGATGGAATCGTCAACGCTTTCATCGTCCGCTTGAATGCGATTGGCCAGGTTCGGTTCAAACGGGCCTCCCGGACCTTGCTGAAACCCGCTCAACATCGCCGCTTGAAACGGATAATTGATGCGAACCGCCACCAGACCCCGTTGCGGAGGCGGATTCTCGGGGTCAAGTGGCACCAGACTGAACGAACCGTTCGTGATTTCTTCAAGAACCGGAACCCATCGGATGACCTCTACGCCATCCGCCCCGCGGGCTTCCACCCGGGGAATTCCCACACCCAGACCACTCGGGGCCAAAGGATCATTCAAAAGCGCACCGGGAAACCTCAGCAATCGACGGCTGGAACCTTGAATGTCAGCCTGTTCAAAAATCATGAGCGGCCTCAACATTTTATTGACCATCGGCAACTGATCCAGAAACGCTTGAAAGGCCACATCGTCATCGCCAAACGTGTCGAGATCGATGACCAGCAAGGCCGGATCGAATACCCGAGCCTGGACCGCTGGATCCTCCAACGCTTGATGAAAAGTCATGGCGGCGGGAAGGGGGATCAATGACAATTCCCTGGCGGCCACGCGGGCGGCATCCTGGAGCACTTGAGCGGCAAATACCATTCTTCCGATGTCCACAACCAACGCAACCAGCACATAAAGCACTAACGACAAAAAGGCAAATTCAATGAGTACCCCGCCACGCTGGGATGTAACCGGACCAAGGGATGGATGCGCCTTTGTCAGCAAGGCTTTTACACTCCGCTTCACAAGCCTTTCTCCTCAGGTGCCGGCCATGACTTGAATTCCCAAGCCGGCCGATAGTCGGTGAGAGCGGGAAACGCCCAGAGCCCCACCTCAGGAATCGGCTCCCTCATAATGACAGGATGGATGACAATAACCAGTTCAACCTCTTCGTCGTTTTGCGTAAACCGTCGAAACAACCAACCCAACCCCGGGATATCACGAACTCCGGGGATAAAGTCCTGCTGATCTGATTTGTCACGCGAGACCAGACCTCCAATCAGGATGGCCTGGCCATCCTGCATACGTGCGCTCGTCTGCATGGACCGATTTTTAAAGGATGTCGTGGGTTGATCGCTTCCAGTAGCCTCTTGGATGCCCTCCGTCAAGGTCAAATCAGGTGTCACCACTTGCGGAACCACGTCGATCGTCAGATCCCCGTCTTCCCCCACCAGCGGGCGAACACGGAGAGAGATTCCAAATTCACGAAACTCGACAAACTGAAAAACCCCTGCCGCACCAGGCGTCTCTCCACCGCCGAAAAACGGGGAGAATGCCTGCTCGATCGGGACTTCTCCTCCAACCAGAAAAGCGGCGATTTCTCCAGACAGCACAGTGAGCGAAGGAGAGGACAGGCTTCGCGCCAAATCCAGACTCTCTAAATACGAGAAGACTGACCGAATGGCAAACTCGCCGCTTCGAATAAACGTGTCGGCGACAAGCGTACCAGTCAGAAAACCCAGAATGTTACGGGCCCCGGACTCGGGAACTGACCCGAAATTGTCAAAGGTCCCGACAAAATCCGAGCCATAGGATCTCAGTTTTGTCCGATTGACTTCATAGAGCTTAATGTTGACCCGAATTTGCGGAAGATCCCTCACATGAAGAAAGGAAATAATA
>JAUIKP010000218.1 GCA_030430725.1 Nitrospiria bacterium | reverse complement strand
GGTCTTTTTTCTCTTTGGAGAGATGGATGCCAACATCAGTGGCGGGTACAAAGAAAATCACCGGGTGGGGGGAGGAGTATCTGGCGGCGTGATGGCCACCATCACTCCGAACTGGAAATGGCTCATTTCAGCAGGATATCTGTATTACCCTATTGGAGATCGATCGAATGACCTCCCTATTTCCGTGGGGCAACGTTTGACAATCGCCAAAAATTTCGCGGTGCGCGCCACATTCACCCACCATGATCAGGACAATGAAATTTTGGGTGTCTTTCACGGATATTTTTGAATTAGAAATGCCATTATGTTCATTCCCACGTCCTATGATCCACAACGTTAAACAATGCCATAGAACCACTTGAACTGAAAAGGTGCGAAAACCATGAAAATCGCCAAGACGTATTGAACGTCACCTTAAAATATATATCCGATTCCCCCTATTAAATATTCGCTTCGAAAATTCACGGATAGTTGCTTCCAGTGGTAATTCGCAGCACTATACTTATATTCCCCAAACACAAACCAATTCGCAGCGACTACTAACTGAATCCCGCCAAAGAACTGATAGCCTAGAGCTGAACTCGCTTCTATATTGTTGTCCTTTCTACCAGGAATATCCGAATCATGGAGGATTCCATTCGAGAGCCCCCCTCCTATTCCCACGTATGGCCGTGCATACGGCCCTGGATACCGCAAGATGAGATTGACCATCGAACTATATGTGACAAGGCCACTCTTACCCTTACCCGTTGCTGTACCATTTTCTTCAATTTGGAAACCCAAAGAGTTATTCTGTCCAAATGACTCTAGTTCAACTCCAAGGTATCCGTTAAAAAAAGACGGGAATAATCCAATTTTCACTCCCAGCCCAGGGTCACCATGAATTTTTTCATTAGAAACATTGTTCCCCTTAAATGAAAGGCCCTGGTTTAGGGGTTGGGTGGACATCCCATAGCCAGCCAGATAAATTTCTATGCTCTCTAATCCATTTCCGTTTGACGGAGCAGAAAGAAGCATCAGGCATATCAGGACTAGTACGATTCTCATGCTAAACGTTCCCAATCGTCTTTCGACAACAACCTAGATCCCGTCATTATGGCAAAAAAAAGGGAGCACCTAGAAAAATCTCCAGGTGCTCCCCGCCAACATAGAAATCTCTCTTTTGGAAACTTAGTTTCCTCTCGCAATCGTACAAACTTCGGTATACACTCCCCAAACAATATTTTTGTATGAGGTATTCACATAAACCAACTTTGAAATTCCTCCATTGGCCATGGCGGTCTCGACTCGTGTATCTCCGGAGGCCACAATGCCCAAAATTTGGTGACTACAAGCTGTTCCAGTTTTCGAAGCTGCAACACCGTTGTCTAATACCAAGCTCCCCCCCTGCACATCAGAGTAAATACCCGCAACAGCGAATGACGCATTGGGTTGCTGAAAACTTGCCGCCCCCATACACCCCACAAGCATGAAACACATTAACCCCACAAGAACCAGATTTACGCACTGTTTCATCAAACCCTCCTCTGTTAATGGTATATGAAACTTTCACCAAAAATTTGGCTACCCTTAAGTAGCGTATTCAAAAAATAATGTCAACAAAATCCCTTCTGCTGCTGCTCTTTCAAAAAAGAGCGCTTTCTTCCCTAAAATCTTCAAATAGGTATAAATAGCAAATTTCTATTCTAGTAATCTCACCGGCTAAAATCTGGAATACCCCCTTTCCACAGACCCCACTTTTTTGTTTAGATGAGGGAGATAGCCAGAAAAGAGAGCATACGATTTGTATGGCCTAATTTCATATGAGCACGTAAATGAGCTTAGAAGACGAATTTTGCGATATCATTAAAAAGGCTCGCTTTGGACAAGGGCTGGGAATTGAGTCCCTGGCGGAATTGGCAAAAATAGAGCAGGCCGACGTAGAACACCTTGAGAAAGGCCATCGGCCTCCGACAAAAAGCGAAATTCAAGGAATTAGCCAGGCCTTACATCTGCGTGCTGGGCCTCTGGTAAATCTGGCTTTGGACGGATGGTTACCGCAGCCTCAACCGGAGTGGACGACTGAACACGATCTTGTTCAGACCATTAAAGGCGACATTGGCGGATATGAGGTTAAAGGCTATCTCTTAACTGATCCAGCCACAAAACAGGCCCTCATGATTGATACAGGGTACAATGCCAAGCAGATGCTTGCGAGCCTCTCCCAACGTGAATTGACCTTGATCGGCGTTTGCCTCACCCATGGGCATACGGATCATGCGGGAGGGTTGGAAGAGATTCTGGCACAATGGCCGGTGCCGGTCTATCTGGGTAATGGAGATTTCGACCTGCTACCATGGAGACCACCTGACGCCTCCTTAAAAATACCAGCCGACCATCAAATGATTGCTCTGGGAGAGTTGACAATTGAATGTTTGGCTACCCCGGGCCATACTCCTGGAGGATTTTGCTATCTGTTAGCCTTCAAAGGTCAATACCTGTGTTTTGTGGGAGATACGCTCTTTTCCGGTTCAGTTGGACGCTCCAACCCTTTTTCGCTGTATCCACAGCATTTGCAATCCGTTCGCCATACCCTGCTACACTTACCAAAAGACACCGCCTTGTTTCCTGGCCACGGCCCTCCCACAACAGTGACTGAGGAACAAGCCCACAATCCATTTGCCTAATATTGCATGTCAGACCAAATACTGGCTTGGCATTTAATAAGGACCTTTTAATGGATCACGAAGCGCCTCCACCTTCAACTCCTTCTGAGAAAAAACCAATTCCCCCACCTTCTCTGTTGAATCCTATTGCCCCCACAGACCCACTGCCTGGGTCTGACCCAAACACCCTTCCGCCACTGATTATGCCGGTCACCAAAGACGACATACTTCGAGAACGCACAACCAGAACAACCTCACGCGGAATAGATCCCTGGCAATCACTTCAACCTGAACTAATCGAAACTGAGGATGAGGTGGACGAATTCCCTCCTCCAACTCCCAGCGCCTTTTCTCGATGGGGACTTCCTATTTTGCTCTTTGGGTTCACCGTATTCACCACACTCTGGGCAGGGGCATTTCAAGTTAATACGAAACCCGCCAATGGGGCCTGGGATTTTTTAATGCGCTATCCTGGGTCTTTAGTCAATGGGATTCCCTTTGCCGCAACCCTTTTAGGAATCCTCGTTACCCATGAATTCGGGCATTACCTTCTCTCCCGCATTCATCGAGTGCCCGCGTCCTTACCGCTGTTCATCCCTGGCCCTCCACACTTCATCGGTACATTTGGGGCCGTGATTCGCATGCGATCGGCCATTATGAATCGGCGCGCACTTTTTGATATTGGCGTTGCGGGCCCCATAGCCGGTTTTATCGCAGCAGTTGTGGCTATTATTATCGGACTCTCCCTTTCCCATATCGTCCCACGATCACAAACATATGGCTTACAGCTGGGCGAACCACTCCTCCTGCAATGGTTTGGCTGGCTCATATTTGGCCCGATTCCACCTACGCACGATATTGTACTCCATCCCATTGCCTTCGCGGCATGGTTCGGATTTTTCGTCACCGCAATCAATTTACTCCCTTTAGGTCAATTGGATGGAGGCCATGTGGCATTTGCGGTGTTAGGCCGTCGGCAACGCTCTCTGGCCTTAGGCACGATACCCATCCTAATTTATTTAGGCCTCACGGGTTGGCCTGGGTGGATTCTCTGGGTCGGCCTGGCTAGCCTTGTCGGCATTGCCCACCCCCCAGTCATTGACCCTGACACCGTTTTGGGCAAACACCGCCGATGGGTCGCTTGGGCGGCCTTGGCTATTTTCATTGTGACTTTCGCCCCAGTGCCGTTTTCCGTTGGCTGACAGACATGTTAGCCTTGCCTATACCCTGGTTGTTCACAGAATATAAGCCCTTCCCCACCACCGTTCCCGTGCTGGAACTCTCAGCCCACCCACGAAAAGGAATCGTGATCTCATGAATGACTATCAATCCCAATTACGCACCTACATCCAAGAGAACCGCGCCAGCTTTGAAGACCTCCTGGGTCAAATGGTGGAGGTGCCATCTGTGAGTTCAGACCCTGAACATGCCCCCGATATGCACAGGATGGCACAGTTAGCCGTTCAATACCTGGAGCAATTTGGAGCCAAGGCCTCTATTGTGAACACCAGTGGTTATCCCAGCGTGTCCGGAGAATGGATGGCCGGGCGCCACTATCCCAGCCTGACCATTTACAATCATCTAGACGTCCAGCCGGCACAGGAACCTGAATGGCGTCAACCTCCCTTTGCCTTTTATAAAGATGGTGATCGTTACTGTGGACGTGGAGCGACAGACGATAAAGGCCCGGCGTTAACCGCTCTCTTTGCTGCCAGATTTGCAAGAGAAGCTGGCATTCCCCTGAACATCCGGGTCCTCTGGGAATTGGAAGAAGAAATTGCCAGCCCGAATTTTTCCGAGGTCCTTCAGAACCGCAAAGCCGTCCCTGTGTCCGATTCGGCACTGGTATCGGATACGATTTGGGTCTCGAAAGACCGCCCGGCTCTCTCCTGTGGGCTTCGCGGTCTGTTAGTCGCCAAGTTGGTGCTTCGTACAGGAGAAACTGATATTCATTCCGGCCTCACGGGCGGCGGGGCGCGAAACCCCTTGGCCGAATTATGTGACGCCGCCTATTCCTGCTTGGACGCAAAAACCGGGCGCGTGAAAATACCAGGGTTCTACGATGATGTTGTCCCACCCACCCGCACCGAAATGAAAAATTTTCTTGCTTCAGGATTTCAGGTTCGGCTTTTTAAAGAGGCCTATCAATTGCGATCGCTGCGAACATCCGATCCTCAAGATTTACTCAAACGAATCTGGGCCTCTCCTACCTTTGAGGTACATGGGTTAACGGGTGGACATATGGGCCCAGGCGTCAAAACCATTGTGCCGGCCTGGGGTGAACTCAAAGTGAGCATGCGATTAGTCCCCAACCAACATCCTTCAAAAATTTTCCGACTTCTGAAAAAACACATCCGTGCTCGCAATCCCGATATTGAGGTGATTAATGATGGAGAACTGGAACCCTATCGTGGAATTTCCAGTGGCCCTTATGCGGAGGCATTACAAGAGGCGGTAGCCCAGGGGTTTGGACGTCGCCCAGTTTTTGTGCGAGAAGGTGGCTCTATCGGGGCCATTGCGGTGTTACAACGTGCCTGGAAGATCCCGATTCTGTTTATGGGTCTCAGTCTGCCTGAACATGGGTATCATGCACCAAATGAATTTTTCGATTGGAGACAAGCTTCAGGGGGGATACAAGCTTTTGTTCACTACTTCAATCACTTGGGTCGCATGCGATTAGAAAAACCCACAACCCGATCCAAGCCAATAACAAGCTAAAGTTCAGAAAAAAACCTGAGTTGAATAAAGGTTTAAAACACGCAGGAGGGTTCGGATAAAGCGAAAATATTCCTGCATTTCCCTGCCGACAATTGATGCCTCCAGCCAATCATGGCCGTCCGGGGAACTTCCTCAGCAATAATCTCGAGGAGTCCTGCATCAGTTTTGCTTAACGTAGCTGCCGAAACTAAATTTCACGGGCGAGGGGCCAATAGGGCTGCCCGTGGCCCATCCCCTCGTTATTCTGCCCCATGGCATTCCAAACAAGGAATGCGAGAGAGGTCTCTCCCATGCTCCCCTCCCGGTTGAGCGCCAACAGTAACTAACTCATAGGACACACCAAAACCTGAGACCATCAGACCATTCATGAAAATCAGAACACCTATCCAAACCTGGCGATCAAACTTTAAATTGTCCTGTGTCCTTCAACAATTCACCCCTCAGGCAATGTTTTGGACAGGAATCCTAGGCAGTTGCAAAAACTCCTTACTGACTGCGCAACAATATCCGGAGCGGAATACCCTCAAAACCATATTCCGTCCTGATGGAGTTTTCTAGATAACGGAGGTAGGAGACTGGGACTTTTGGTGCGGATTTCACAAATAACGCAAACGTAGGTGGTTTGGTCGCGACCTGAGTGATAAATACGGATTTTTTCGGATTGCCTCGGACCAATGTCATGGGATTTTTTTCCAGGAGTTCCTGAAAATACAGATTCA
>JAUIKP010000217.1 GCA_030430725.1 Nitrospiria bacterium | reverse complement strand
CGGTTGGCATCCAGGGCTACTGACGGCTGCCAGTATGTCCTTAATCAACACATTCACATCCACCGACTCCATCGGGACTCCTTCACTCAAATTCGGTTCTTTCGCTTGACGAGATAGTTCACCCATCAAATCGATAATTCGCTGAGACGTATTTTTAACCGTCTGCATGGCCGATACCTGAAATTCAATATTACTTCCATATTGTGCAGCATTCTGAGCCACCAGGGATAAACTCGACGCCAGATTCTTTAAATCATGTAAATAATAGGCAGAGAACCGATGCACGGCTTCCCACTTTGCGGATGAACTCCGCTCTTCAACTAACTCAAATTGAATGAGCAGCATCGTCACATGGTGCGCAATAGCACGAAGCAAATCAAAATCGTCCTGATCGTAGGCATCATGAATCGATTTCTGACTCAGCGTACAAAACCCAAGCAGCCTCCCTTTTTCAGTCACCATGGGTACACACACATAGGCGTGAGTGACATCAAGAAATTCCCTCCAATCCTCGGCCGCCCGCTGCCTCATTCCTACCAACAGGGGTTCTTGCTGTCCTTTCAATTGATGAATAAGAGGGTGAGTTTCAGGAATGGGAGTAGGCTCGGACACACGCGACAATCGATGATTCTCCGTCAACTTTCTTCGACGCCGTTCCTTTCGTATTTGATGATATCGTCCATCAACATCAAAATATTTCCAGATTGTGACTCGAGACGTTCCGAATGTTCGACTCAGCCACTCAAGATAGCGGTTTAAAAGTTCTTGGGCATCCTGACAGGCCGAAAACGTCTCTGTGACCTCTAACCATTTTTCTCGATAATCATATTTTGCCTTAAAAAAATGACGAGAAACGACTTGGTAAAACTCGACACGGATACGCCGTGAAAGCAGAGCGATCACCAAACCCATCACGGCGAGGAACATGAGGACCATTCCCAGTGATTCCCTGACCTCCCAATCAGTTTGTTGCACCACTACGGCCACCATAGCCACAAGAACGAAATACCCACTAACACACACTACCACCAGAGAAGCGTATACAGCATGGTGACTGATTTGAATCTTCTGGATCATCTGCGGTCCTCGCCATCGCCTCAATCCCAGCGCCATGATAACCAATGAACTGAACGATGCGATTTCCCCTGCCCACACATCTTCCTGTCGCCACACCGGGGCCACAACCAAAAGAAAGGCCTGCGCAATGGATATGCAGGCCAGCCCTCCCAATCCAATCAGCACATACTTCAATCGATATCGCAGAGGATCGGGAAAGGACTGAAGGATACGTTCCAGCTGAAATATTCCTACACAGGAGGCCAATAGGATAAACCCCCAAATCATCAATCCTTCCGGCCGTCTGAACACAATTTCCCGATCAGGATTGACCTGCATAAATCCATCTGGTATCCCCAGGATCAGCATCGCCAAGAGAGTTGCTCCACCCGCGATGCACTTCCACCAACCCCTCCCCAATGCTAGAGAATTTGCCGAAAATTCATTCAACAATGAATAACCGACATAGCCGATCATAACCGGCAGAATGACCTCACCAATTAAAACCAACTTCTTGGAGAAAAGGAGATGGGCAGGAAGCACTTCTTGTATGCCATTCAGTCCATGGATCCAAATCATAATTCCCATAAGCCCGAGTAGCGAAAAAAAATGTGGACCATCTTTTCTCTTCATAAATATAATCGTCGCCAAAAAGAGGGACAGTACTGCCGTGAGAATTGATGGAATAACCCATACAGTCATATTGGCCCTTAATTTTTATTGAGAGTTAGAATCTCCCCCAAATTCATTTCACGGGCTACAGATGGATACGGCTTCTTCGCTGTTCTGATAGACGGATACATGGTGCGTAACCCAGGCTTTTGCACTCGGGCACACCGGGGTTCAGGGAAAAGTCATCCCCCTGCCCAAACTGGCCATAGAGCCCTTTTATATCATGGCAAGATTATCTCCTCTATCAGCATTATGAGGACGCAGGCCTCAGGCTCCTAAGCGAAATGTAATAGACGAAGGCATTTCCCCCAATTGGTCCATAAGACGTTCCTACCTTGGAGATGGAGCGCCACCCTATCCTGCCTCACAGGACATTACTCAGAATGAAACTGTAGTAGTTTTTTCGGAAGATAAAGAAGTGGACTGTAGGGTTTGGCGTCCCAAATCGCCCTCACCTTTCGACGGCAACGAAAGCTATGGATCGATTCTGATGAAGGGGAATATTTTTAGCTTTCCCATTTATGGGAACTGATCAATCCCGCCACAGCCCATGAATTTTGTTATGCGTTCTAATGGGAAAATGGGGCTATCCGACAAACGTACCGGAATGGCTGGAAAGGAACGTCCCAGGCATTTATGGGCCCATTCCTGCGTAGGCTCTTGAAGTAGAAACAAAGTGAAAGGGCTAAACTGCTGTTTATAGGGTGAAGCGCATCGGGAACCTTCCCGATCTGTTAGCCCAACATTAGCCTCTTGACAGTTTTACCCAAGTCACTGGAGTCCTGGTTGGCTGGTTGAAGGGGACGCGTCATCTTGTCTATCGGAAGGATGCAGGCCATATTTTTTGAGCAGTTTATAAAAATCTGCTCGATAGCGCCCGGCAATTTGTGCCGCCTTAGAGATGTTTCCTTGTGTGGCCTTAAGCAGGTCTTGGAGATACTCTTTCTCAAAGGCTTCCTTCGCATCCGTCAATGGCTGAAGACCACCTGGCTTGCTTTGTTCCTGTGGGGAAAGGGCAAGAAATTCTGCCGTAATTATGTCTTGAGAAGACATGACTACCGCCCGTTCAATCATGTTCTCAAGCTCCCGAACGTTACCAGGCCAAGGATAGGTAATTAAGGCCTGCATGGCTTCCGGTGAAAATCCTTTGACGATTTTATCGTGATGCTCAACGCTCCGTTTGAGGAAAAACTGTGCTAGTGAAGGAATATCCTCACGTCGTTGACGAAGCGGCGGAATCCACAAAGGCACGACATGAATCCGATAATATAGATCTTCTCGAAATCGTCCTTCACGCACGGCTGACTCCAGATCCTTATTGGTTGCGGCCAGGATTCTCACATCCACCTTCACCGGCACTTGCCCGCCGACGGGCACCACCTCCCGATTTTGAATGGCCCGCAGGAGCTTCCCCTGTAATGATAGCGGCATTTCACCAATTTCGTCTAAAAATAATGTCCCCTTATCAGCACTTTGGATTAATCCCCGCTTATTTTGATGGGCTCCGGTAAAGGAGCCTTTCATATGCCCGAACAACTCACTTTCAAACAATGTTTCTGGGATAGCCGCACAATTGACGGCCATAAATGGCTTCGAAGCTCGAGGGCTATTACAATGAAGCACGCGTGCAATAACTTCTTTCCCGGTTCCAGTTTCTCCGGAAATACAGACGGTGGTATCCGTCTTCGCCACTTGAGCCACCTGCTTTAACACCGTATGCATCTCTGCACTTCGGGCTACAACATTTTCAAGCCCATATAATTCGTTCACAAGCAATTGGAGTCGATGAATCTCCTGACTCATTCGTTTAGTGGTGAGAGCTTTATCAATACTCTCCAGTAACTCTTTATCATCAAACGGTTTGGTTAAATACCCATAGGCACCTTTTTTCATGGCTTCCACCGCATTAGGAATACAGCCATGCGCCGTTAAGATCAGGATTGGAAGATTCGTTTGATGATTGTGCAATTCTTCCATCAGATCCAAGCCATCAGCATCCGGCAATCGAAGATCCAGAATGGCAAAATCATAGGGATCTTCTTGTATGCGGCTTAACGCATCCCCCCCGGAGCCACACGCCGTTACCGCAAACCCCATGGAATCCAAGCGCATTTTCAGGAGGGTCAATAAACTTGGATCGTCATCAACAACAAGAATTCGTTCATCAGCCATCACTATTCCTCTATTTTTTTCCGTCACTTTCATTCAGTAATTCTTTCTCCTCAGCTCTTTCGAGTTTTGGGGTTGGGGCCATTTTTTCGGACGGACGGGTCGGCGGAGCCTTCTCGCGAATTTCCTGATCAATACGGCGTAAGGCCTCCAATTGATTCGTCAGTTCTTGAACTTTTTTCTCACTGGACTTCAGTTCCTGCTGCACATCCTGACGAAGCGTCTGCTCCTTTTTTAATTGTTCTGTTTGTTTGGAAAGATTCGAGAGTGCCAGATTCAATTCTTCGACGGCCTTTTCCCGATTCGTCAATTCTTGCTTCAGGACATCAACCGAATCTGTTTCCAATTGACGACTTAATTCATGGACCAGTAATTCCTTATTCACAATTTCACGAACCAATCGTTTAGTTAAGGCTTCGGAAGCGACTCCTCCTCCTGGAGCATTCAATACATCCAACAACCACAACCAAAATCGACTTTCACCCGCTAACACGCTATTGGGGTTGGAGGCCACCACTTTTCGAAAATGAAGCGCCGCTAATTCCCTATTTTCATATAACGCGGCTACTCCCAAAAGAAAATGAACGGCACGGCATTCATCTTCACTTTTACAAGAACTCAGCTTCTTTTCCTGATCATCCGCAATTGCCCGAAAAAAAGGAACATCTTCAGGGTCAGGGGTTAACACCGAGGATCCTGCAGAGTAGCCGGTTGAACCAGTTTGAGCCATGGCAGAACGATTCCAATTGGTGAAACACTCACCCCATTCAAGAAGGCTCAGAACCAGTGTGGACCCCAAAAACACTAAGATTAGTGTCTCAAATTTTTTGCGTGTCAATGAACATTCCCCGTATGTTTTCGTTTCGGAATGGTAAAATGCAATGCCGTCCCGGTTCCCAAAATACTCTCCGCCCAGATTTTTCCACCATGGGCTTCGACCACCCGCTTCGCCAAAGCCAGTCCGATTCCACTCCCCACATACACACGGCCCTCTTGGGTTTTCCCCTGATAAAATCGTTCAAAAATATGGGGCAAATCGGCTTCGGGAATTCCCGGTCCCGTATCAGACACCGTAAATTGCAAACCTGCTCCGGTACTATCCGGCCTTGATCGAATCAACACCGTCGTTCCTTCAGGACTAAATTTAATGGCATTGGACAAGAGATTTTCCAACACTTGTTCCATTCTTGGCCCATCCAAATCATAGAATTTCATCTTGTTTTGAAATAAATCGAGAGTCAGATGAATATTTTTTCGCTCTGCGAGAAATTTGACTTTTTCTGTCGACCGGACGACCAAACGATTCAAGTCGGTGGGACTAAAATTGTAGGAGACCATGTCGGCTTCCATCCGGGATAAATCCAAGAGATTCCCGATTAAGTGATTGAGCCGTTGACTACTCTCTGAAATAATGGTGAGGGTTTCTCGTTGGTCCTTCGTCAACGTTCCAGGAATCCCATCCAGCAGAAGCTGTGAACCCTCACGAATAGAGGTTAACGGCGTCCGTAACTCATGGGAAATATTTGCCAGAAATTCCGACTTCATCTCATCTAATTTTTGTAGTTTTTCGCCCATCCAATTTACCTGGCCAACCAATTCGCGTAACTCCTGAGGAACAGACAGGGAGATCGTCCCTCCAAATTGACCTTGTCCAATTCTGCGAATTTGAGCTTTGACTCGTCGAAGGGGCCGTAGAATACTATAGCTGGCGATCCCGGCCAAGCCAAGCCCCAGAACCAAAGCCATCACGAGAAGCTGTTTCGTAATTTCTTGTGCCTGTACCGAGCGAAGATGGGAATCTTTGAGAATCGCGCCGACACTTGCTTCCTGAGCCGTAATGTAAGTGGTGATGGATTGGGTAATGGCGTTAATTAACGTATCCCGGTTTTGCTCATAGCTGGCGATAGCTTGAGGAGAACGATCAGCTTGTTCAACGCCGACACTCAGGAATAAAGTATGAAATTCTTCATGGAGTTCTTTGGTCTTCGCAAGTGCTTCCAACGTACTGCCAGGAGTTTCCTGATCTTGAAGGGCTTTTAACGTTTTGCGAAAGTTTTCAGCCTCCTGAAGAAAATCTTTCAGAAGAGTGGTATCCCGAAGCACCAAATATTGCTTATCACTTTTTAATTGGGCATAAAGACTGGTAATGAGTCGCTTAGCCGTTTCCACGGCTGGAAAGTGGTGA
>JAUIKP010000216.1 GCA_030430725.1 Nitrospiria bacterium | reverse complement strand
TATGGCAGCTTTTGAGATCAACGACGTGCTTGATGCGACTAAAGGGAGGTTGCTTCTCCAGGGATCACAGAAAGGGAGAATGCTTCGAGTGCAAACCGATTCGCGTGAGCTGAAATCCGGTGATTTATTTCTGGCCTTGAAAGGGGAGAAATTCGATGGCCATAAATTTGTGAAAACGGCCTGCAAGTTGGGAGCCCGAGGTGTGGTGGTTGAGGAGGCGCAAGCCCGGGAGATGTTAACGTGCGTCCGTCAGGCTGGACCGGTTCCCGTCATGGTGGTGGCGGTAAAAAATACTCTGAGAGCTTACCAGGACTTAGCCAGGTTCCATCGATTGCGCTTTTCAATTCCGGTGGTGGCCATTACCGGCAGCAATGGAAAAACGACGACCAAGGAAATGGTGTATCAGGTGCTGACGACTCGTTGGCGCGTCCATAAAACCCACGGGAATTTTAATAATGCCATAGGTGTGCCAAGGACGCTCTTGGGTCTTCACTCCGGACATCAGGCGGCGGTGATTGAAATGGGAGTGGATCAAGTGGGGCAGACCACTCAATTATGTGACATGACCAGACCTACCGCAGGGGTGATTACCAATGTCGGTCCCGACCATTTGGAATTTTACGGCACGATGGCCAGGTCCGCGACATCGAAAGCTGAACTATTCGATTGGCTTCCTCGAACTGATGGTATGGCCATCCTGAATGCCGACGACCGGTATTTTAAAATGTTTTCCCGGAAAGCGAATTGCCCAATGATCTCATTTGGGATGTCAGCTCAGGCGGATGTTCGGGCGACCGACTTGAATTGGAACGGACGGAGAACGGAATTTCGCCTGTTCTTACCTCATCGTAAATTGGCCAAACGAGCGAGTGTGAGAATCATGGGCCCGCACAATATTGCCAATGCTTTGGCCGGCGCGTCAGTGGGTTGTGCTATGGGATTGTCGAGCGATGACATCGTTTCGGGATTACACAAGTTTCGTCCTGCTTCGATGCGGTCGGAGATCCGCAGATGGGGTGGAGTGCTGTATCTCTATGATTGTTACAATGCCAATCCTGCTTCAGTGAAAGCGGCGTTGGAGTCCCTTGTTGGGCTGAATTCTGCTCGAAGAACGATCGCCGTATTGGGTGACATGCTTGAGTTGGGTCCTAAAGAGGCGCAATTTCATCAGGAAATAGGACGCGAAGCTGCCAAACACCGTATCACCCATTTAATCGCCTGCGGTAGGTTTGGGCATGACATGTCCGAAGGTGCGAGAAAAGTTCATGGACCCACACAGGTATCCGTGGTGAGAGATGCCATGGAAGCCGGTGCGTTACTGAAAACAATGGTGAAACGTGGCGATGCCGTGCTCATAAAGGCTTCCCGTGGTGCAAAAATGGAGCGAGTGCTCGATGCTGTCAGCCCTGGGGGCTAGTCTGAATGCATGGGGATGAATAGCAGGGCCATAAGGTGTTTTTGATAGTGAAATGTCTGACCGTGATGATGAATGAGCAACAATATCTGGGCGAGACTTTTTCCTCTCTATCCGAAGAAAGTATATCCTAATGCTGTATCTCTGGCTTTATCCCCTTCATACCGAATTTGCCATCTTCAATGTCTTTCGGTATCTCAGTTTCCGCATTATTTATGCGGCAGTGACCGCTTTTCTGATTGTGTTTTTTCTTGCCCCTTCCATGATCAAAAAATTGCAGACATTGAAACTCGGGCAAAAAATTCGGACTGATGGCCCCCAATCGCATCTGGGGAAATCCGGCACCCCTACGATGGGAGGGTTGCTCATCATCTTTTCGGTGTTGCTCTCAACCGTGTTATGGGCGGATATCACCAATTTCTATGTCTGGTTGGTCCTCTTATCGCTTGTGGGTTTCGGGATGATCGGATTTGTGGATGATTACATTAAAATTTTACGTGGACAATCCAAGGGATTGACGGCTACGCAAAAAATCATTGGACAGTTAGGAGTGGCATTAGGCATTGGGCTCTTTTTTTATCTTTCTCCTGGATATTCCACGGAACTCAGTGTGCCGTTCTTTAAAAACTTTACTCCTGATTTAGGAGTCTTCTACATCCCATTTGCCGTTCTGGTCATTGTGGGGTGTTCCAATGCGGTGAATCTCACTGACGGACTGGATGGGTTGGCCGTCGGACCGGTCATTATTTCAGCGATGGCCTACTCGGTGGTGGCCTGGGCGGTCGGAAATAAATTGGTCTCCGGGTACCTGCTCGTTCCTCATATCGAAGGAGCCGGGGAATTGGCCATCCTGACAGCCTCCATTGTTGGAGCGGGATTGGGTTTTCTCTGGTTTAACACATATCCCGCGTCGGTCTTCATGGGCGATGTGGGATCCTTACCCCTGGGTGCGGCCTTAGGGACGGTGGCAGTGGTGTGCAAGCATGAATTGTTATTGATCCTGGTTGGGGGAGTTTTTGTGATGGAAGCGGTGTCCGTGATTTTTCAAGTGGCATCGTTTAAGTCCAGGGGAAAGCGAATTTTCCTGATGGCCCCATTGCATCATCATTTTGAACTGAAGGGCTGGGAAGAGCCAAAAGTGGTTGTGCGTTTATGGATTATTGCGATCATTTTGGGCCTCTTAAGTATTAGCACATTGAAATTACGCTAAACAGAGGATCGTTGTGGAACCCTGTGGAGCCATGCAAGCCGTGAACGTCACTCCCGTGTTTCCCATTACGAGTTGGCCAAACAAGCGTGTCACGGTGTTCGGTCTCGGACGAAGCGGCAGGGCGGCTGCCGATCTCCTTCTGGACGTTGGCGCGGTGGTGACGATTGTCGAGGAACACACAAGTCAGGATGTTGAGTCCGCGTCTGCCGCGTATCGTCTTCGAGGCGTACGAGTGTTCGGAGGGGATGACGTTGCCGACGGGTTACGAGACCTCGATCTCCTGGTCGTCAGTCCGGGGGTTCCCAAGGACCATCGTCTTCTCCAGGAGATTGTCCAACGGGGCATTCCGGTTATTGGGGAAACTGAGTTAGCCGGATGGTTTCTTCGGGCTCCCATCATTGCGGTGACCGGAACCAACGGGAAAAGTACCACGGTACGCCTCATCGGATCGATCCTGCAACATTGTGGAAAGCGGGCATTTGTGGGCGGTAATCTGGGTATTCCATTATGTGAGGCGGTTCGTAAAGGAACAGATCCGTCTCCAACGTCCGACTATGAGTATATTGTCGCAGAAGTCTCAAGCTTCCAATTAGAAACGATCCATCTGTTTAAGCCCTGGATTGCCGTCTTGTTAAATGTGACCCCCGACCATTTGGATCGACATCCCACTCAAGAAGACTATCGGGCTGCCAAGCAGCGTATCTTTGAAAATCAAACAATCCAGGATTGGGCGCTGATTAATGTGGACGATCCTGTGGTGAGAACCCTGGCCTTGTCGGCACGGTCAGGTGTTTGTGAATTCAGTCTGACCAAAAAAGTGGAGCAAGGCGTGTATCTTGAAGCAGGCGAGATGAGAGCACGGATGCACGGCAAGGATTTTTTCATCGCTTCACGTGACGCTCTCCCGATGCGGGGAGACCATAACGTGGCGAATGCGATGGCGGCGATGGGTGTCGGAATGCTCTGTGGATGTTCAGCAGAGGAGATGGTTCGTGCTCTTCAGGCCACGCCGGCCTTTGAGCATGCTTTAGAGGTGGTTCGGGAGTGGAAGGGCATCACATTTGTCAATGATTCGAAAGGCACGAATGTGGACGCCACCCTCAAAGCCTTACAGAGCTTTCATGAGCCCTTGGTCTTGATTCTTGGTGGGAAAGACAAAGGCGGTGACTTTTCCCAATTGGCTGAAGGTATTAAACGACGGGTCAAGGGCGTCGTGGTGATCGGAGAAGCCACTCCGAAAATTATCCAGGCTTTGGATCAGATCAAGCCAGTGACCCTCGCCACCAGCCTGACGGATGCGGTGTCCCAGGCCGTGACATTTGCGTCCAGTGGTGATGTGGTGTTGTTTTCCCCGGCTTGCGCCAGTTTCGATATGTTTCGGAATTATCATCATCGCGGACTTGAATTCAAACGGGTTGTCGGAGAACTTCAATAGAATGGGTATTCCAGCCATCTTGCGGCGTAAAAACTCCCATGTGGAATCCCGTGCATGGGCGGATCTGTTTCCTGGGAATCGGGGTATCGGGTCCAGGCGGATCGATCCGCTGATCGTGGGAATTACCCTGGCACTGTCCCTTGGGGGATTGGTCATGGTGTTTAGTGCCAGTGGGGTCATGGCGGAAAATAAATTTACCAATGCCACCTATTATCTCCAACGACAAATCGTATGGATGCTGCTGGGTTTTGGGGTCCTATTGGTCGGGTCCTTCATTGACTATCGTCAGTGGAAGCAATGGATTCCCATGGTGGTCGGAGGATGTATCGTTGGGTTACTGCTGGTCTTAGCTGTGGGCCCACAAATTAATGGTGCTCGACGATGGCTCGCACTGGGATTTTTTTCCATTCAACCCACGGAAATGGCCAAGCTGGCTGTTGTGCTGTACCTCGCGGCGTTTCTCTCCAATCCGCAACGGCGAGTCACTGATTGGCAACGAGGGTTTCTTCCGCCTGTGGCCATGGTGGGCATCATGTGTGGACTCATTGTCGTGGAGCCGGATTTAGGAAGTACCGTTGTCATCAGCCTGGTGTTTGTCGGCATGATGTATCTGGCCGGAGCGAGAGTGCGGCACTTGGCCTACTTAGGTGGGCCGATGATTGTGGGTGTGGGTGTTCTCATCTGGATGAGTCCTGAACGATGGGAACGGATAACGACATTTATGAATCCTTTCGCGGACCGACAAGGTGCCGGCTATCAACTTGTCCAGTCCATCCTGGCCTTGGAGAATGGCGGATTATTTGGGGTCGGTCTTGGACAGGGCAAACAAAAGCTGATGTTTCTTCCGGAAGGCCACACCGATTTCGTGTTGGCCTTGGTGGGAGAAGAGCTGGGGCTCGTTGGAACCTGCGGATTGTTAGCCCTGTTTGCCATTTTGGTATGTAAAGGATTTCGAGTCGCGGCCTTGGCACCCGATTTGTTTGGGCGATATCTGGCTTTGGGAATCACCATACTCCTGGGTATTCAAGCCCTGATCAATGCAGGCGTCGTAAGTGGACTGTTGCCGACAAAAGGCTTAACGCTTCCCTTGGTCAGCTACGGAGGTTCGTCGCTCCTGGTCACTATGTTAGCTCTCGGAATTTTGCTGAGTGTGGCTCGACAGGGACGAGCCGGCCCTTAAGTGAAGAGAATGGTGTAATGCGGGTTGTCATAGCTGCCGGTGGGACGGGAGGTCATATGTTTCCGGCTATCGCATATGCCAAAGAATTTCAACAGCATGATCCTGAAGGGAGCATTGTGTTTGTCGGGACGGGGAAGTCGTTAGAGGGGGACATTCTGGGAAAAGAAGGGTTTGGGTTTGAACCGATCACGGTTGAAGGTTTTGTGGGCCGAGGGCTGGTTGGCATGGCGCGTTCCCTTATTCTGCTCCCCAAGTCGTTATGGCGTGCGATCCGGATTCTCCGCGGGCATCGTGCCGATCTGGTCATTGGGACGGGCGGGTATTTTAGTCCTCCCGTAGTCGTGGCGGCCTGGTTGTTGAATATACCGAGAGTCCTGTTGGAACCGAATGCCATGCCGGGATTGGCCAATCGGGTGTTGGGACCATTGGCCGACAGGATTTTTCTGGCTTTTGACAGTGCGAAGCCTTTCTTTTCCTCCTCGAAAGTCAAGGTAATCGGCACACCCATTCGAAAGGCTTTTGCCTTGGAACATCCTCCGGTTCCTCCGTCGAGGATCTCACATCTGTTGATCTTTGGGGGGAGTCAGGGGGCTCGAGCCATCAACTCCGCCATGTTGAAGGCTGTGGAGATCTCATCGAGACTGCGGGAGCAGGTAACTATCACCCATCAGACCGGAGCGGATGATTTCGATCGGGTTAAGGCCGGCTATGCCCAATTGGGGGTTCAAGTGGATGTCCGCCCCTTTCTCTTTGATATGCCGCATGAGTTCGCCAAAGCGGATCTCATCATTTGTCGGGCCGGGGCCAGCACCTTGGCGGAATTATCTGCATATGGAAAAGTCGG
>JAUIKP010000215.1 GCA_030430725.1 Nitrospiria bacterium | reverse complement strand
CTTGCCGGACTCAAAGCGGCGACCTCGACTGTGAAAAAACGTGTACATAAAGAACAAAAAGGAGGGCCATCCTATGGCAACTAATCATTCAGGGGCATCGGCAGGCTCGGTGGCGTTAGCGTTTTTAAGTGGAGCGCTCTTGGGAGCTGTGACGGCGATCATGTTGGCTCCTCAGCCCGGAAGAGATTCCCGAGAACGCATTACGGGGTATGCCCGGCGAACGAGCGAAGATTTGCGAGACATTAAGGAACGGGCCACTGATGCGGTAGAAGATGTTGTTGGGCGTGGCCGTGAACTGGTTGAAGAAATTTCTTGTGCCGTGCGAGAAGCCTTAGATGCGGGGCGGGATGCCATGCGCCGTGAACGTGAAATGAAATCCCTGGATTAAGATTCGAGAAAAGATGATATCGAGAGGAGTGGCTCTGCTGCGTTATGGCCTATGAACCCGTAATAGGAGTTGAGGTGCATGCCCAACTCCAAACAAACACGAAATTGTTTTGTGGCTGTCCGACCTCTTTCGGTCTTCCTCCGAATACTCAGGTGTGTCCAACCTGTTTGGGATTCCCTGGAAGTTTACCGGTACTTAATCGAGGTGCGGTGGAAATGGCCGTACGCACGGGACTCGCGCTTCACTGCGAGATCTTGCTGGCGAATCAATTCTCCCGAAAAAATTACTTATACCCTGACCTCCCGAAGGGCTATCAAATTTCGCAGTTTGATTTGCCGATCTGCGGACCAGGATGGCTGGACATTTCCGTCAACGGAGAGACAAAACGCGTGCGGATTCGCCGAGCGCATTTGGAAGAAGATGCCGGGAAAAATGTGCATGATGTGCCTGTGGAAGGCAGTGGGGTCGATTTAAATCGAGCAGGGACTCCATTGTTAGAAATTGTCACCGAACCCGACTTGCATTCGTCCGATGAGGTTGATGCCTATTTGAAAACCCTTCATGATCTTCTGGTCTATTTAGATGTTTGTGATGGGAATATGGAACAAGGGAGTTTTCGTTGTGAGCCGAATGTGTCGCTTCGTCCCCGAGGTCAAAAGGTTCTCGGGACCAAGGTCGAATTGAAAAATATCAATTCTTTCCGTTTTGCTAAAGAGGCATTAGATTTTGAAATCTCCAGGCAGACTGAGGCATTAGCGGAGGGTGAAGCGATCCGTCAGGAAACCCGGCTGTGGGATGTTCAGAAAGGGCATACAGTTGTCATGCGAAGCAAGGAAGAGGCCCATGATTACCGATACTTTCCCGATCCGGACCTGCTTTCCGTCCGGGTGGATGCGGAGTGGGTTGAGTCGTTGCGTCAAACTATTCCAGAACTTCCGGCTGCCCGCATGAATCGATTTGTGACGGAATATCATCTCCCTGAGTACGATGCAAAGATTCTGACCGATTCAAAGTACCTGGCCGACTATTTTGAGGCCTGCGTGAAGCACTTTCCCCATCCCAAAACAGTCAGTAACTGGGTGATGGGCGAATTACTTCGTGAGCTCAATGCCGCGAACACCAGTCCTGAATCTTCCCCGGTAAGCCCTGAACAATTGGTGGAACTCCTACAATTGGTAGAAGAGGGGACCATTAGCTTGAAAGTTGCCAGAGATCTCTTCCCGGAATTTTATGCCAGTGGGAAAACTCCGGAACAATTAGTAAATGAGAAAGGTCTGACCCAGGTTTCCGATGAAAGCATCCTGGAAAGACTGATAGAGGAGGTGCTGGCCCAGCATCCTACTCAAGTGGAGCAATATCGTGCCGGGAAGGAAACCGTATTGGGTTTTTTGGTGGGACAGGTGATGAAAGCGTCACAGGGAAAAGCCAATCCCGGTAAGGTCAATGTGCTGTTGAAACACCATCTTATACCTTGATCTAAGGCGTATCTCAGGGTACAAGATTAAGAGGGGTGCCATTATTCACGATTTAAAGGAATGACAGTTTCTATGAGCCTTATTCAGAACATTACCTCACGGATGATTCTGGATTCTCGCGGGAATCCAACGGTTGAAGTGGATGTGCATCTTGCCAGCGGCGTGACTGGTCGTGCCGCAGTTCCTTCCGGAGCCTCCACAGGGACCCGTGAAGCCTTGGAACTGCGAGATGGAGATAAAAAACAATGGATGGGCAAGGGTGTCTCTAAAGCCGTAGCCGGGATTCAAAAGCATATGCTTCCGGCTCTTAAAGGCATGGAAGCCCAGGATCAGGCGAGCGTTGATTCCCGATTGATCAAACTGGATGGAACCAAGGGCAAGACCAGGTTAGGGGCCAATGCCACGCTTGGCGTGTCCTTAGCCGTGGCGCGGGCTGCGGCACAGGAACTGGGAATTCCCCTCTTTCGCTATCTTGGTGGGGTCTCGGCCAGGGAATTGCCGGTGCCTATGATGAATATCATTAATGGGGGTGCGCATGCCGATAACGGCCTTGATCTGCAGGAATTTATGATCATGCCCGTTGGGGCGACAAGCTTCAGAGAAGCTCTCAGGATGGGTACGGAGATTTTTCATCATCTCAAGACCATCTTGAAATCCAAAAACATGAGCACGGCGGTCGGGGATGAGGGCGGGTTTGCCCCTGCTGTTCGGTCGAATGAAGAAGCCCTGGATTTCATTGTCCAAGCGATTCACCAAGCCGGCTATCGATCAGGAAAAGATGTGGTGTTGGCTCTTGATGCCGCGGCCAGCGAGTTTTTTGAAAAAAAGATGTATTATGTGCAGAATGGGAATACACCCAAAATGTCTTCAGGAGAGCTGGTTGAGTATTATGCCAAATTAGTGAAGCAGTATCCGATCGTCTCGATTGAAGATGGTCTTGATGAAAGTGATTGGACTGGATGGAAGCAGCTTACGGATCAGCTCGGAGATCGTGTCCAGCTTGTCGGTGATGACTTGTTTGTGACCAATGTCGAGTTTTTGGGACGAGGAATTCGTGAAGACATTGCCAATGCAATCTTGATCAAAGTGAACCAAATCGGCACGCTCACGGAAACGATTGAAGCGATGCGCATGGCCCAACGGGCCGGATATGGAGTGATCGTGTCTCACCGATCCGGTGAGACGGAGGATACGACCATTGCCGATTTAGCTGTGGCGTTAAACGCCGGGCAGATTAAAACAGGCTCACTATCTCGTACGGATCGTTTGGCTAAATATAACCAGTTACTCAGAATTGAAGAGACATTAGGTTCAGCTGCCTTATATCGCGGGAAAGCCGTTCTTGCAGTGCAAGCATAATTTTCTAGTATGCGTCCCAATAATAAAAAACGGGCGTCCACGGGATTTGGGAGTGATCTGTTGGATCGCCTTCCCATGGTTGGAGCTTTTTTGATGATGAGTGTGCTTGCGGGGACCATGTTTTTTCATGCTGATGGCTTGCCGCTCTACTTTCATATGCGAGAAACGCGTCAGCATTTGACCGAACAAATTCAGCAATTACAAGACATCAATGCTTCGCTCGAAGAAGATATCATCCGTATTCAACGGGACCCGCAACGCCTGGAGGAACTGGCCCGAAATCGTTTGGGTATGGTTCGGCAGGGAGAAGTGGTGTATCAATTTGTGGAGCCGGTCCCTTCCTCGTTTACGGCCAGACCTTAGCGGCAAGACTTCTTGCGCCATACCCCTTTTACCCTTCATACTCGTTCATTAATGGTTCTTCGGGTTTCCCATACTTGAAAGTTTTTCGATGAAATCAGGCCAACTAGCTATTTTAGGACGACCCAATGTCGGCAAGTCGACGTTGCTCAACGCCTTGGTTCGGGAAAAGGTCGCCATCGTCTCTGATAAACCACAGACAACTCGGAACCTGATTTTAGGGGTTGGGCATTACCCTGAAGGCCAGCTCATCCTCATCGATACGCCAGGCCTCCATACGCCTCACCATCGACTGAACACACAGATGGTTCAATCGGCCTTGGGCACACTGACTCAATCTGACGTGGTCTATATGATTGTGGACAGTCAGGTGTTGCCAGGCCCTGGAGATCGACAGGTCATGGAGCAGATATCCTCGGCACATCACGAGCGGCCATTTCATGGAGTATTTTTATTATTAAATAAAGCCGATGCCGTCGCCAAATCCAGGCTGCTTCCCCTTATTGAGCAATACCGCACATGGTTTCCCTGGAGTGAAATCATTCCCATTTCCGCAAAGACCGGGGTAAATGTTCCGCAATTAGTTGAATTAACTTTTGCGTGTCTGCCCTCATGTTCAGAATTAATGTATGACGAAGATTTTTTGACCAATCAGCCCATGCGCCATATGGCTGCGGAGCTCATTCGTGAAAAAGTCCTGGAACAGACCTACGATGAATTACCGTACGCGGTAGGTGTCTTAATTGAGGAATTTAAGGAAGAGCCAGGACTGACGACCATTCGGGCCGTTATTCTTGTCGAAAAAACAAGTCAAAAAGGGATTGTGATCGGGAAAAAAGGCCTGCGCCTTAAAGAGATCGGCCAAAGTGCGCGGATAGAAATGGAGCGCCTGTTCGGTATGAAAATTTATTTGCGGATGTGGGTGAAAGTACAGGAAGGTTGGCGCGATAATGTGCAGGCGTTGAGCGAATTGGGATATGGATAAAAAATTAGCGTTAATTACATCGGAATTTGTGTCTGATCTGCAATTGTACTTGTAGACTGCTCATGCCGCTCTTAAGAACTCGCGCGGTCATTATTCGAAGCCAACGATGGGGTGATGCCGACAGAATTGTCACTCTGTATTCCGCCGATCTGGGAAAAATTCGAGGCGCGGCTCGCGGAGCTCGCCGGATGAAAACACGCTTCGGCGGGGTTCTTGAGCCATTTGGGATTGTTGATGTCACCCTATTTCAAAAAACCCCTGACGCTTTGGGGCAAATTAGTCAAATAGATCTGATCAAAAATTTTAAAGCCGTACGAGAAGATTTACGTGTAATGGCAGCCGCTGCCAAAATAGTACATATGGTGGAGATGATTACGGCGGATCGTGATCCCAATCCGGAAATGTATTCAGCGCTGGTATATTCCCTGGAAAACTTGCTTCCTGACAGGGACCTGGCCCTCACCACCTTATTATTTCAAATTCATGTGCTGGGCCATACGGGTTTTCGACCTCAAATTGATCGTTGTACTGAATGCGGAAATATTGCCTCTTCCCACATGCCTCAGTGGTTTTCCCCACGCTTAGGGGGGATGGTATGCCACGGCTGTAGTCAACGGGGTGTTGGGCGGTTATTGTCTATTTCTAAAGGCAGTTTAGCGTTTATTGAACAAGCTCGACGCCTACCTATGGCCAGTCTGTCTCGATTGAAAGCGATCGGGACGGTCCGGTTTGAGGTGGAAGAGGCGATGGAAGCCTATTTCCAGGCAGTCGTCGGAAAAGCTCTTCCCACATTTGAACAATGGGTTTCCTAGAATGCCCCACTCATAAGGACATCGGATATGACTTCTCAATCATCACTTGAACCGACAGACATGGAGTGGCTGGATAAAGGGGTCCTAGGCATTACATGGAGTGATGGGCATAAGGGCGTATACCCGGTTCGGTATTTACGACAACATTGCCCGTGTGCTGCATGCACGGATGAATGGACCGGCGAGTTGCGTCTTAAGCCAGACTCTATACCACTTCTCATATTATTGCAGGATATAGAGCCGGTAGGGCGCTATGCCTTTAGATTTAAATGGAGTGACGGGCACGATACCGGTCTGTATTCCTTTACGGCATTGCGCCGCATGTGCCAATGCGATATTTGCCAGCCTAATAAACCCAAAAGCAAGCAGCTCCTCTAGGCCTTTCTGCTTTCCTTTGATTCAGGGTGCTACACAAAAAAATCAAGGAATCTGCTGGAATCCGGCCTCAAAAGACGATCTTTCCGAAATCGTCGTCCCGAGGAACTGGAAAAGTTGAGTTAAAAATAGTGAGAGAACAGGGTTAGTCAACCAGGGCTTCCTGGAAAGGAAGAGAGACAGGCTGAATGGAGGTCATTTGTTCAATCGCCTGATTGGCCTTGCTGACGTAGAAGGCATATTGAGGTTCTGGATAATTTTTCAGGATTTCCTGAAATGTGCGGAATGCCGTTGGCCAATCTGCTGACAATTTGGCTACTTCTGCGAGATGGATTGAGCATGAAGCTGCCATGGCTCGT
>JAUIKP010000214.1 GCA_030430725.1 Nitrospiria bacterium | reverse complement strand
CCCATTTCCGAAGAGTCCAGGCATGAACAGTAACCCAGCATGAAATGTTCATACCGTCAAGTTGATGAAAAAGGGATACTCGGAGCGGAATCACCCCCCTTCTTCACCATATAGCCTGCCTTTCATCCATGACAATGTCAAGATGACTGGCGTGTCGGGATAAAGAAAGGAACATAGGGAAAGCGGATAGGGAGGAGGTGGGAATTGATGGAGAGAGCCTCGATTGGATTTCCCGAGATTGGGATGATTTGTGCCTGTCTATGATACGATCCCCGTAAGATGAAATCGTTCACGCTTCTTCAGAAGACCATCACGGACTGTACGACCTGCCAGCGATTGACGATCTATCGTCAAGCCATTGCTCAGGAAAAGGTTAAACGGTTTCGGAATTGGGAATATTGGGGACGGCCCATTTCGGGATTCGGGGACCCCAA
This sequence comes from Nitrospiria bacterium, assembly GCA_030430725.1. Classification (GTDB taxonomy): domain Bacteria; phylum Nitrospirota; class Nitrospiria; order Nitrospirales; family UBA8639; genus Nitrospira_E. Next base: position 5,684 of record JAUIKP010000214.1, on the reverse strand, counting down.
GGCTCAGGTCTTCGTGGTGGGCTTAGCCCCTGCGGCCCATGGAGGAAATCGCACAGGACGGGTGTTTACCGGTGATCGAAGCGGAGACTGGTTGTATGAAGCGCTCCATGCGTTCGGATTTGCCAACCAGCCGGATTCGACCCATCGGGAGGATGGGCTCACGTTGAACGATTGTTATGTCGCGGCGGTGGTCCGCTGTGCCCCACCAGCCAATAAACCCACAAAAGCAGAATTCGCCGCCTGCCGTCCCTATTTGCAGGAAGAATTGCGATTATTGCGACGGGTCAAGGTCATTGTGGCGCTTGGGAAGATCGCCTTCGATGAATATTTGCGGACCTGCCAGAGCATGGGTTGGTTGGTACCTTCTCCCCGACCGAGATTCAGCCATGGGGCCCAATACGCCTTATCCTGGGGCGTGACCTTGGTCGGGTCTTATCATCCCAGTCAGCAAAACACCTTTACGGGTACACTCACCCGCCCGATGTTTCACGGAATTTTTCACACCGTCCGCAAGTTGATCACACCGTCGTGACCTTCCTGAGTTCCTCGGGCCATGACGGTTCGATCAGGCCTTGTTGGAGGGCCTGGATTCCCAATCCGAAAGAAATTTTTGTAAACCATTATCTGTCAACGGATGTTTAATGAGCTGTTGAAATACGCCGAAGGGCATTGTGCAAATATGCCCGCCGGTGAGGGCCGCCTCCACGACATGTTGGGGATGGCGAACGCTGGCGACGAGAACATGGGTGGGAAAGTTATAGTTTTCGTAGATCGTTAGGATTTGTCGAATGAGTTCCATGCCATTTGAGCTGATGTCGTCTAATCGGCCTATGAATGGGGAGACGCACCATGCCCCCGCTTTGGCGGCCAACAAGGCTTGGGTTGGGGAGAAACACAAGGTGACATTGACCCGGATTCCTTCGCTGGACAATTGCTTCGTTGCCTTGAGCCCTTCAGGAATAAGTGGACATTTCACCACGATATTCTTGTGAATCTTCGCTAATTCCTTTCCTTCCTTCACCATGGCCGCAGCTTCAACACTGACGACCTCGGCACTGATTGGTCCATCCACAATGTCGCAAATTTCGAGGAGGAGATCCTTGAAATCACGCCCTTCTTTAGAGACGAGCGAAGGGTTGGTGGTGATGCCGTCTACCAGACCATAACTGGCCGCTTCACGAATCTCTTTGACACTTCCGGTATCGAGATAGAGTTTCATATTGAATCCCCTTTTTGTGGGTGAGCTGTGGTGCCTGGATTGTCTCGTGTCCTATTGTAATCCACGCGCTTGCCTTGTACAAATGTTCTTACCCCATTGGATGAAAGAAGAATTACTCCGATAAGCCTGTTTGACGTGGCTTGTGCTGGGAGAGTGTGCCGGCCCTCCAGGAGGGTAGGATTCTCATGCCATCCTGGCGTTCGGGAATGAAGAAGACGGAGGCCTCCTTTTATTTATATGGATACCAGTCGTTTGACTGGTAGAGAATCGAAGGCTAGAATTTTCACAAAGTATGGAGGTGTTTGCGTTTTCAGCCATAATCGGGAAAAGGAGCCGTGTGTGATCTACAAATATTTGCTGTTAGGATTGTTGGGATTGCTGTGTGCCGGTTGTGGGGGGAATCCGTATTTGGACGCCTCCCTTGATCCCGCCAAATTTGAAGGAAAAGATAAGGCCTGGTTCGAAGAAAACTGGGGAAAGCCAAGCGCGAAATCTGCTCGATTCTTTGGAGGAGAAACCTGGATGTATTCACGTATTTCCGGAGGTGAGTCGCGATTTCCCTACTTTAATTTTTCCCCGAATCAATGCCACATTAATTTAGATTTTGACAAAGAAGGCAAGCTGGAAGATTATGATTATACGGATTGCTAAGGACTCTCGTGTCCATTGCACCTGCTCGAGTTGAGGAGAGTATCCTACTGAACATTCCATTCCAAACAAGTTTTCTTTCTTTAGGTTGTCTGTTGGCTCTTTGCACGTAGGAGTCTGGATTGTCCCGAACGATTGTCATTACACCCACAATCGACGAGTTGTTTGTGGCTGCTGCCAAGGAAGTGGTGCAGGTGGTGGTGGACTGTCGGAAAGCCGGTCGTGACTGTCGTGTGGCGTTGGCGGGTGGGTCCACACCTCGAGGCTTGTACCGGCTCTTGACGGGCGCCCCCTATCGAACTCAGATTTCCTGGGACCATCTTCATGTTTTTTGGGGAGATGAGCGCACAGTCCCTCCGGATCACCAAGAGAGTAATTTCCGCATGGCCAAGGAGGCGTTATTATCTCAGGTGCCCCTCCCCCCCAATCAGATATTTCGGATTGAAGGGGAAATCCCCGCCGATGAAGCCGCAGCACGGTATGAAACCGTCTTGCAGGAACAATTCAATTTGTCATCGGGAGAGGTTCCTCAGTTCGATCTGATTCTATTGGGCATGGGTCCGGATGGGCATACGGCGTCCTTGTTTCCTGGAACCCCGGCTGTGGCAGAATCCAAAACACTGGTGTCGGCGCCGTGGGTTGAGAAATTACAGACACATCGGGTGACGTTGACCCCGCCGGTCCTCAATGCGGCGAAGCACGTGGTCTTTTTGGTCAGTGGAGTGGATAAAGCGACGGCCTTACAGGTTGTGTTGGAAGGGCCGGCGGATCCTGCTCGCTATCCCGCCCAGGTCGTGAATCCTCCGTCAGGTCATATGGTATGGTTGGTCAATCAGGATGCGGCTGGTCTCTTGAAGAGAGAATCGACGGCGTCACGTGTGTGAAGAAGGGGAGGTCCCATGAAAATGGTTAAGGCGCCCGAGGCATTTATTCACGCTCTCCATAAAAAACCTATGACGTGTCCCATACCGGATTGTTCCGGCTCCGTAGCTGTGGAAGAGTGTTCCCGGTCCACCGATCGGGTGAAATCGTTTAGATTGCGCTGTGAGCAATGCGATTGGCACGACACGATAACGGGTGATGAACAAGTAGATCCACCGTGGGACGAAGGGTCCTTGATGGAAATTACCGAGGAACATCTTCTTCATTTAGAGCCGGTTTGTCCGTATGACCAGGCGCCGGTGGATTTTCATTCACTACCGAATCCACGTCGTCGGGCTCGCTATCGCATCTCGTGTTTTTTCTGCGGGCGGCAGGAGGAATTGGATTGGCCCCCTGAGGAAGCAAAGCGATAATCGTTGGGAGTGTGTCGGGGCGTGAGATTTCCTCTCAGCACCCTCTTGTGTTATCCCCCTTGCCTAGTTATTCCTGTCAGGCGCATCTGTTGTCGAACCCATGAAAAAAATAAAAAAAAAGAAATCGGCTTCTCAGCTCGTGCCGGCTTTTCTTGTTGGGTGGACTCATGGCAATCCACCTCCGCCCGGCTATATTGCAGCCTGGTTTGATGAAGCGTATGGCGGGCCACTGCGCATACGTTTTCTTGCCTCGACCGGACATCATCATTTTGAGGCGGTGCATACCAATTGGATTGCCGAAATCAATATGGAGCCCTCACCGGCAATAGTGGAACAATGGCAGAATCGCCTGCAGTGGGAACAGACTCAATTGGCACTCCTGTTCCCTCCGACTAATTCGGCGACCGATCGTCGTGATGTTTTGCTGCATGTGGCGAGAATGGCGAGAGGAGTAACCCTACTCACCGACGGGACGACCTATGATGTGGCGACTGGCGCGTATCTCAATCCTTCGGATTGGCGTGATCGGAATTTGGAGATCTTTCGAATCACCGATCACGTTCAGGTGGAACAACGTGAAGATGTTCATCGGGCGCGCATGTGGTTCCATTCCAGGGGCCTCACGAAATTTGGCCTGGATGAAATCGAGACCTTTCGATCCACAGGCCTATCGAGTCGAGAGGTGAAAGACACCGTGCTCAGAGTTGCCGACCATTTGATCGAGCAGGGGAAGAACTCAAAAGTGGGGGAACGAATCGTCCTTGATGGAGGTGGTCTTCAGGTGATGGTGGTGCGCCATCGAACCGATCCCCTATATGGAACTCCCCTGGCATTCCGAGAGTTTATCCTGGAGTAACGGGAAGCCAAGAACACCGGAAACGCAACCGAATGGGGCTACCGTGGAGGAGAAATCACCGTAATGCGAGTCCGTGCACCTCGTCCAATGGCTTGATCGCAGGGGCTGAGTTGCGTATCGATGGCAATACTGGGGATGGAGCCGGGCTTGCTTATCAGTTGCCGGGTGAGTGATTCGCCTGAAGCCACAGGGCGTGGCAGGCGATAGAGATAGATCATGTCGATATCTTCTGCTTGAAACCAGCTTGCGTCCAAACTTTTCTGGTAAAATTCCAGAATTTTTTCAGGCGGATCAGGGGTGAGGAGCACGGCCGAGGGAATGGTCTGGTAGGCGTGTCCATGAATTTGTGCATTCCCGCTGGGCATGGCACTGGCCAGGACGGCATTTGGATATGGAGGCACTAAGAAAAATTGTGTCGGAGGCGTCCAGGTATCGAGAAATGATTCCTGCATGGCGGTGAGGCGGCATTGGGGGTTTTTGCTCACGGCGGAAAAATCGGCCAGGGGAGCATAGGTGTCTGCATGGGCGAGTGTCGGGAATAAAATCAGAGATATGAGACTCAGCACATAAGACTTCTTCATGCCTTGACTCCTTGCATCGTTTGGGGTTGAGAAAATTGGCATGTCCAGCATACAAGAGGGGAGTGTTGAATAATAAAGATTTTCAAGGGCAAATTTGCCCAGGATGTGGTGACGCATCAAAGGCTCCGGGTCGGTTCCAAAAAGCATGCCCTGAGTCTTCCCGAAGGGTCCATCCAGCAAGGCCGCAGCCGTTTTTACGCGCGGCGCGTACATATAGTACGTGAGCACGGAAAAATGGCGACCTGCCTGCGCGAAGCCGCTCCGGCGGAGGCAGGGAACGCCGCTGTCGGCTTTTTTCAACAGACCCAAGAGGAGAATCATGGCGTAAGCATGATGTCCAGTCAACCGGGAGGGGGTGCGTCAGTTCGGCGGCGTGAGTAATGAGCCAGAATGGAATGTCATGAACCGGAAAAAGAATCGGTTCGTTCTTACGATAATGAATCGCCCCATGAAGGGGGGCAGACGACTGCTGTCCCTGTTTTGTTATGAAAGTTTTAAGGCAGGCGATGGTTTTGGATTAATGACATTCATGCCCAGCGCAATCATCGAGCATACATCGGACACAGAGGCTGGGGATGCGAGGGCGACATTGGCTTTCGCCAATCCTCCAAATTCTCCGAGTCAAATTTTCCACTCCGAAGCGTGGTTCCGCGAGATGAGAAATGGCAAACCGGTAATCGGTTATGCCATAGGTAGCGCGTTCGGCATCTAAGATTTTGATAAACAAGATCCCGTCCACTCCCATCTGCATATTATCCCTGGTAATACAAATTTGTTCCGGGACATCCACGGCCAATTCTTTTAAGGGATGTTTGTATCAAATGACATCTAAAAAAGGGGGGGGAAGAGGTGAAGTCCGGCGTTAAAGATGGACAAATACTTTCCTGCTCCTTCAACGACATCGTCGTGTTGTTGAGGAACCACGATGACGGTTTACCGAAAAACAAACGCCAGTAAGGCGAGGACAAGTATGACCAGTTATTCACCCGACATGAGATTCCTCCTGTGTCATCGGGTCCGCCTGGATCCACAGCGTCAGCCCTTCAACTCGAATAACTTTGGCCTGCGATCCTTTGCCGAGGGTT
>JAUIKP010000213.1 GCA_030430725.1 Nitrospiria bacterium | reverse complement strand
AGTCGATTTGTTGTTGCATGACTTTGTTTCCCTCTTGGAGAGAATGAATTACCGACTCTAATTTGGTGGCCTGCTTTTTGAGCTGAATATTTTCTTCTTCAAGTCCAGAATTATTTTGGGGACAACCAGTCAGAATGAAGATGAGCATCCCCGCGCCAACGGATAGGGCTTTGCCTCTTGAGCAGGGGAGAGTACCTGGCCTCTGCTTGGATGTTGGGCAGCGCTGGAATGCTTGAGTTTTCACCGGCTCAGCATATCCGTGGATGGAAAATGGCGTTGTAATTGGATCAAATGGGTACCTTTTATTAGGTATTTTAGGCTTAAACTGTTCTTATTTCAAACTTTGTTTATGAGGCGGATATTTCAAGAAGGGGAATTATCTATCCTACCTATAAGAAATTGTGTAAATCTGCTTCGGAGTATATGTTCATTCCACTTTAATTCACTGCCTCACCGTAGTCGTTTAAGGAGATTGCGATGGATCAGCTCATTCGAATAACTTTCCCTGTCCCTCCACTTTCATGTAATTGTTCGGTTATCGGGGACAATGAAACGAAGCAGGCTATTGTGGTGGATCCAGGAGGAAATCCTGAGCGCATACTCGGGGAAATTGATAGCCGGGGGTTCACCGTCACGGCCATTTTGCATACGCATGCTCATTTTGACCATTTTTTAGCCTCCGGTCATATTAAACAAGTGACCGGGGCTCCTTTGTGTTTGCATTCTCAGGATCAAGAACTTTGGGACATGCTGGAAATTCAATGCCAAATGTTCCGCATTCCCTATGCGCCTGCCCCTCCGCCGGACCGTTGGATTAAAGATGAATCAGAGGTGCGAGTGGGTTCCTATACAGGAACCGTGATCCATACTCCTGGCCATACTCCCGGCTCGGTCTGTTTTTTCTTTGAAAACCAGAATCTGGTGTTTTCCGGAGACACCTTGTTTCGGGGCGGAATTGGCAGAACCGACCTGTGGGGTGGAGATGACCTGGCAATTGAGCGATCTATTCGTGAACGCTTGTATACCCTCAAAGAAAGTACACTCGTCATACCCGGACATGGACCTGAGTCGTCCATTGGATGGGAGCGTGAACATAATATGTTTGTGCACGGATAATCATTTTCGATGGATTGGGGTCTGTCGCAGAAGAATACCGAGGAGATGCCATCCATCTCATTGGATTATTGAGATGGCCATCGGGCTTATCTGGGAGGTGGACATTTACCCATTTTGGGTTATTGCCCGATAAATGGAAAAATTTGAGGATCGGTTGCTAACCTGGAGTCCTGTTGTACAGGAGGTCTGGAAGTTTCCGCCTTCCGATTTTAGATGTGATGGCCCTTACCATTCATTTCCAAAATTTCTCTTGCTCCAAAAATGTATGACAAGTGTATCCAAATGTCATGGGGCTGATTTTTGATGAGAGCAAAAAATAAGTTGAGATAAGGGGAAATAAGAGGAAATGGTACGCAAGAATTCATGAATCATGGAGAAAAAGTCCTATAATCTTTAGGAAATTATTTGAAGAATGTTTGAATATACCTGAATTCTCTTCTTGGTAAACCATGTTTTTGTTTTTATTCGCCGGGAATCGTAATAATAAAAACCTTCTTGCGTCGAAGAATGCCATATGCTATAACCAACCCTCTTGTTGAAACTTAAACTAAATAAACCAGAAAATTGGCTTGCGTTTTTTTAGGTAAATCCTTCATTATCAACAGCTTCTCATGAGGAGGTAGGCGATGCACAGAGTGCTTCTATCCGTCCTTTTAAGTGTGGTGTTCGTTGTGGCCGGTAGTTCGGGGGCATTTGCGTTACAGTCCGGTGGTGTGGAGATTGGTGACCTTGAAACAGGGTCTGTTGTGGGCCAGCCATTTACAAAGCTGCCTGTAGATCTTGAGTTTAATGCCATGGAAATTGGCGGGAAGAAAGTCTGGTATCCCGCGACATCCATTTTGAATCTTGTGGCCACCGGGACAGGTGGAAGAGCAGGAAGACCTATTTTGTTCAAAGTAACCAACAATATGGACAAGGAACATGGTTTTGAGCTTTCCGCTGATTCAGCTTTTGCCGCTCCGACGTCGATGCATATTAAGCTTGTTTTGGCCCCAGGGGAAACCAAATATATCGGTATTCCCATGAGTGATCTCACATATGTGACCTCGAACAATTTATTGAACTACAAGTGTCAATTACATGAAGCCCACCTGGGTGGACAATTATTGATCTTGACCAAGTAGCCATTGCTTGGACCTAATTTTGTAAGAAAAGCCCCATCCTATTGAAAGGGATGGGGCTTTTTCATTACCTGATTGCGTGTATTAAACTACACTTCCTCGTCACTCTGACAATCCACGTTAGCGTTCAACGGAATTTTCTGAACCGCACGCAGTTCTCCTTCGACAACCAATAATAAAAACCGACTCTCCGTCGGTTCATCCTCTGGTAAATTTCTGACACTGGTATTGAGGTCGACAATCATTTCTTTCGGAGACTCGGTTGTGGTGTTGTTAATCACCCAGAAGTAATGGCTGCCCTTGGGGTAGAGGGAAGAGACAAACCGGTCGATGGCGGTGGAAATCGATGGAGAAGCGAAGGTGCTGGTAGAGGAAAAGAAAACTAGGGAAAGCGCAAGAATTAAATTTGGGAGGTAGCGCATACGAAGCCTCCATGGTATGAGGTAATGTTGTCCATTGGGGGAAGTGATGCGAAGGATTGTTGTCCATCCTTCGTTTTGGCTGAAATCATATCAGCTTACATGATATCTTATCGTGGGTGTGTTTTTTGAGCAAATCTCGAAATAAGAGAAAAGAGCTTGTCTGCCGCAGAGGCGTAGGGCTTACGGTAGAGGGGTTTTAGAAAAAAAGAATATAGGGAGAACAATGTTGTCTTTTTTACAAAGTAAAGGGGGCCCTAGTAAAAAGCGAATCGTCTTTCTTCTGGTGATGGCGTTATTTCTGATTTCCGGTGCCCTATTGTTTAATGCCCCGGAACAAACTCAGGTCATCAATGTAAATTTTCCCAGCGGAGGGGTGTTGAAAGCGGAGGTTGCTGATACACCGGAAAAACTTTTATTCGGATTGGCATTTAGAAATGTCCTCCCTCCCGATGAGGGAATGATCTATATTTTTGAAGATTCAGGTCTTCATCGGGTCTGGACAAAAGAATTTCAATTTCCTGTTGATGTGATTTGGGTTGATGAGAGTAAAATAGTCGTGCATATAGTCGAAAGGGCTCCTCCATGCAATGAAAGGCAATGCCCCTGGTATGGGCCTCCGCCTCAAGATGCACGTTATATTGTTGAGGCCAATGCTGGCTTTGTGGACCAAGCCAAAGTTCAGTTAGGGGCGCAAGTCACCTTTACCTTACTTGTCTCATAGCAACCGGTTATGAATGATTCAGACTTTGAGCATGGAATGGACTGCCGGATTTATGAACCGCCGAGTCCTAAAGAGGGATTTGTGTATGTTGGGAGTTTGGAGGATATCCCCAAAGGAAATGGGCGTGTATATAAGGTCGACGGCAAACGTGTGGCTGTTTTTCGCGTTGGCGATCGGTGTTTTGCGATTAATGATATTTGTCCGCACCAGGGAGCCTCTTTGGGAAAGGGCCGATTGAAAGGTTTTTTAGTTTCTTGCCCGTGGCATCACCAGCAATTTGACATTCGCTCTGGATTTGGTCCAGATGGGGGAGGGTATTGTGTGGTGAATTATGATGTGGTGGTTGATAAGGGAAATGTGTTTGTTTGCTTAAAAAAACGTGATTGGTTAACAGGAGAATAGTGGACCCAACGGACGTAGCATGAGTTTCGGTCTAGTCAAGGTGAGAGCATGGATACAGATCAGGTTCAGGCAAAGGCGATTCAGGTTTTCCAATCGGATACGTTTCTTGTGCATTTATGGGAAGATCGGACCCGTGGGGAGCAATGGGTCCCAAGCTATGATCCCAAGGTACTGGGATTAGTGGGAGATGAGTTTCTTCGAACGGTCAGTAATAATGCGGTAGATTCAGGCCGGCGATCATTTGAATTTCGGGCGTTGGAACCCGGAACCCATCATCTGGAGTTTAGTAAAAGGATGGCATGGAAGTTTACAGCAGAAGATCGACGGATGTTTAATGTCACCGTCCTCCCCCCATTGTCTTCCTGAATAAAATTAGGGCATGTCGGATATTGGGTATCTCAATGGGCATTTTTCACCATTGGAAGAGATTTCGATCTCTCCGGATGATCGTGGGTTTTTATTCGGGGATGGCGTCTATGAGGTGATTCGTGCCTATCATGGGGTTCCTGCCTTTTGGAGTGAACATTTCAATAGGCTGATTAGGAGTGCCAAAGAAATCCAGATCCACTTTTCTTTAGAGCCACTCCAATTTCTGGGCCTCCTGCTTTCCGGTCTTCAGCAGAGTGGATACCAAGAAGGAAAAATCTATATCCAAGTGACCAGGGGGGTCGCTCCGCGTGAGCATACTTTTCCATCCAATGGGGTTCCTACGGTCTTTTTAGCCTTTCGGCAGATGGTTGCCTTGCCAGTAGAAGTGTGCCAACAAGGGGTAAGTGTCATTACCTTACCTGATACTCGATGGCACCGCTGTGATATTAAAAGCCTTAATTTGCTTCCCAATGTATTAGCCAAGCAAAAAGCCCGGGAGGCCAAGGCCTTTGAGGGGATTTTTTTGAGGGACGGACAGGTGACTGAGGGGGCCACGAGTAATATCTTTGCGGTAAAAAATGGCGTGCTTATCACGCCGGAACGAAATCATTTAGTCCTGGCTGGTGTGACACAACAACAGGTGGCGACCTTAGCGCAGGAAAAAGGCTTTGAGGTCCAATTTCGACCAATTCGTATTTCGGAGCTCCTGCAATCCGATGAAGTCTTTCTCGTGGGCACAACAATTGAAGTTTTGCCAGTTATTCAAGTAAATGGACAGCCTATACAGGATGGAAAGCCCGGTCCAATTTCTACTGCTCTGCAGCAGGATTTTTCCTCGTACCTTTCAGGCCTCACCCTGCCGTAGATTCTTTTGGGGTCAAACTTTTAATAGCCGGCGGTGAATCACTGGCCATAAAATTGGCAATTGGACAGTTTCAAATTTTCCATTGCATTGGGGTATGGAGTAAACTATTTAAAATTTTAGGAGTTGTAAATACAATGAAATCAAACTTATACCGTTCGGACTTGACAGCCTGAATCGATTGGATTACCTTTTGCGCTTCCCATAATTTTAAAGGAAAATTCTCGATTGTTTAATTTGTAGAATACGTTTTCGGTTTGTCAGTTTATTTCACATTAAGGAGGCCGGTCCATGTTTCACATGAAATCTAGGAAAGCCATCACCACACTTTCCATTGGATTGTTAGTCGGGGGGTCCAGTTTTTTGTCCGGGGGGACACTCCTGGCTGAAGAAGTTCATGATCACGCTACCCACCAAAAAACGGGGATGACCCACCAAGAATCACCTGAATGGGCAGAGCGATTAAAGGGTCAGACCATTTTGGAAGACAGCAAGGAAGGTCGTCCGAACCGAGCGGCCATGGTGGAACGCCAACATGATCGGATCATGCTACGAATGGAAAACGAGTCTGGCGCTCAACATGCCGACCATACAGCGACCGGTTTTTACAACACGATGACCAATATGCATCAATATGGCGCAGGAGGCCAGGATTTACTGTTAGCATCTGATCGTAATGTGGAGCCTGTTGCAGCGAGTGGAGGAACCTGTCCTTCAACTGCCCCTGTCAGGGAATATGATATTTCGGCCATCAATGCCGAGATTACTCTCAATCAATGGCTTGATTACTATCCTGGGTACATGTACGTCCTGACGGAAAACATCGATAAGGTTCGTGAAGAGGAAGCCAAGAATGCTGAGGCAAGAGAGGTGGATGGCCATGGCGACCCTGGCGCGGTCACCAACGGTCTTCAGGATCAATGGATTCAACCTCTGGTGATCAGGGGAAACCAAGGCGATTGTGTGAAATTCACCTTCCGAAACCAACTGGAGTTTGGTGAGGCGGCCAGTCTTCACATCCACGGATCGAATATGGTTATCAGCAAAACCGGGCAACCTGCGACAACCACCAATCGCGATAGCGTGGCTGAAGAAGGAGAAGTTGTAGAGATGGAG
>JAUIKP010000212.1 GCA_030430725.1 Nitrospiria bacterium | reverse complement strand
TGGGTATGATGTGAGCATTCAAGGCAATCTTGATCCTCTGGTTCTGTTTGCCCCAGAAAAAGAAATCGAGCGTCGGGTGAAGGATATTATGCAGCAAGCTGGCGGCCGGCCTGGGCACATTTTTAATTTAGGTCACGGAATTCTTCCGAACACCCCTTTGCACAGCGTTGAATTTGCCATTGAATGTGTTCGCCGGTTTTCAACGCCTTCCTCACGTGAATGAAGTAGCGGTACTAATCTCCTGTCAGCTTTCTCCTCTCACTCCATGAAAACCTGTTTTTTTCAATATCCTAACCACCTACTTGCATTCCCTTTCTGATGGCTCGAGGCTTCATGAGGAAGACTCCATACCAAGTCGTTATTGTGGGAGGGGGAATATCCGGACTGGCCACGGCATATGCTCTCACGGAGGAGGGTGCGAAAACACAGACACCCGTACAATGCACCGTCATTGAACGGGAGCCTCGGTGGGGTGGAAAAATTCTGACACATGTGACAAACAACTATCTGATCGAAGGTGGACCCGACTCGTTCCTGACTTCCAAGCCATGGGCGCTAGACTTGTGTCGCACGTTAGGACTTCAGGATCAGTTGATTGCTACCAACCCCCAACACAATCAGACCTTTTCATTTTGTCGGGGAGCCTTGCGAGAACTGCCGCAAGGCTTATTGGCTTTTCGGCCCAGACGGGTTGATACGCTTGTTTCTAGCGGGCTTTTATCCTGGGGTGGGATGCTTCGCATGGCTGCCGAACGGTTTTGGCCAAAACAGAATCCTTGGCCGGCAGATGAATCTTTGGGAGAATTTTTTCGGCGGCGATTCGGCGCCGAAGCCTTTGAGTATTTAATTGAACCATTGGTGGCAGGTATCTATGCCGGGGATGCAGATGAACTCAGTATTGAGTCGACCTTCCCTCGATTCCGCGAATTAGAACGAGAGCATGGCAGTGTCATTAAGGGGATGCGAAAGGCCCTGGCTAGCCCGCCATCCCCCCCGCGCCCCTCAGGCGAAGCCGCCTCCATGTTTATGTCGCTTCGAGGTGGATTAAGTGAGCTCATTCGGAGCTTGATGGAGGCATTGCGTACACGCGGAGTACGGTTAATGGCAGGGGTCGAATGTCATGAAATTCAATCTCCGACATTGGAATCTGGCGTTTTTCACGTCATGTTGGAGGATGGGAACCGGCTTTCAGCTGATGCCGTTGTGTTGGCCACTCCGGCCTATCAGACTGCTCGCTTACTTCGTGCATATCGACCTGAGATAGCGAGTCTGTTAGATGGGATTCCTTATGCCTCGACTGCGACAATTTCTATGGGCTATCCGGCTGAATCCATCGCTTCACAGATACGAGGGTTCGGATTTGTGGTGCCTCGAAAGGAGCAACGTCCATTGCTCGCTGCAACCTGGACTTCGTTGAAATGGCCGGATCGAAGTCGGGCTGGAGAAACTCTGATCCGTTGTTATATCGGAGGGCGAGGGCGAGAGACCGTTGTGGAGCAGGATGATAACTCGCTCATGGAGTGTGTTCGGGAAGAATTACTCTCTATGGTCGGAATCACGGCTGCCCCAACCTATACAGAAGTCCATCGATGGAGGCAGGGAATGCCTCAATATGTGCTCGGGCATCGGGATCGGTTGGCGAAGGTTCAGAAACAGTTAGCCCATTCGCCAGGTCTGTATGTCACGGGAGCAGGCTTGTATGGCATCGGGATCCCCGATTGCATCCGGGAAGGCACGAAGGTTGGAAAGCAACTGCTACAGGATTATGCCGATAATCCTGCAAAAAAAATTCCGGAAGCATAGAATCCAGTGAAAGGGGACAGATCGGATAAGGTGGAAGAACAAATGGAAGCGATTGTTCGGGCTCATGCCTGCGTTCGTGGGAAAGTTCAAGGAGTCGGGTTTCGAGCGTTTGTGCAAATGGAAGCCAGCAAAAGGTCCTTGCATGGTTGGGTGCGAAACCGTGCGGAAGGAGGAGTCGAATTGGAAGTTGAAGGGCCTCAATCGTCTGTTCATGCCTTAATCGAAGCCATTCACCAAGGGCCTCCTCTTTCTCAAGTTCTTCAGGTTACGGTTGACTGGAAAGACCCAAACAGGCAAACTGAAGGGTTTCATGTCCTTCGTACTTATCTGTAGGGGATGGGGGCATTGCGGATTTCCGGTCTCAAAAACGAACCATTCATGGTCCTCATCAAAGTTGAGTCGGTATTTCATGAACTATAAAGCACATATTCGTGAGGTTCCGGATTTTCCTAAGCCCGGTATCCTTTTTTACGATATTACGCCCTTATTAAATAATCCTGTTTGTTTTCGTTCTATCATCGATGAGTGCATTCGTCACTATCAGGATGCCGGTATTACCAGAGTGGTTGGAATCGAATCGCGGGGATTTATTTTGGGGAGCCCATTGGCCTATCACTTGGAAGCCGGCTTTGTTCCTGTTCGGAAACCTGGCAAATTGCCGGCCGATGTGTTTGAAGTCAATTATAATTTAGAGTATGGCTCGACGACTTTAGCGATTCACCGTGATGCGATTCAAAAGGGAGAGCGAGTCCTTGTGGTTGATGATCTCCTTGCCACTGGAGGGACGGCCGGAGCTACCGTCCACCTGATTCGGCAATTGGGTGGAGATATTGCCGGCGTGCTATTTTTGGTCGAATTGCTGAAGCTCGATGGACGAAACAAATTAAACGGATGTGACATTCACTCCCTGATTACCTATTGAGTAAATGTATGAATTATAATATGACGGCATAATACCATGGGAAAGGTGCCCTAACTGATCCTCCTGTCTTATGAGAAAATAGTTAACTGTCGAAGGAAGAAAGGAATGGAGTATGGCCGAAAGACCAGCAAAGAAAGACACGAAAACTACCGCCTCCCCCGGGACAAAAAAAGTCGCGGCCAAAGGCCCATCAAAAGCCACTTCCCCCACCCCCGCTTCGCGGAAGCCGTCGAAAGCTCCAACTGAAGATCGTCATGTCGCGTTAAAGGAAATTCTTTTGGCGAAACGAGAAGCGTTGATTCAGGAAATCAAGCAACAGCTTGGACAATCAGTGACAGAAGAACAACAACGTCGGCTGGAAGCGGCCATGGATAGTGGGGACCAGGCGCTGGTGGATTTGGATCGAGAAATGGGGATTTCGCTTCAGGAAATGCGAAACCGTGAACGACAATTGATTGATGATGCGTTGGAAAGTTTGGAAGAAGGCACCTATGGCGTGTGCGCGGAATGTGGCGGAGAGATCAATGAAAAGCGTTTGCAAGCGCTTCCGTTTGCCCGTTTATGCGTTGAGTGTAAGTCCAAACGTGAACTGATGGAAAAGATTGAACGATCGGAACAGCGGCAATAATTATCAGGTTTGTCTCATCTGTTCTCTTACCGTGTCTAACGGGGATTGGCATTCACCCACCCAATTTGGCAAAAGCTTCTTCGCCTTCTGTCCTACCACCAACACGTGAACCTGTGACGGATCATTTCTGTAAAATTAATCCATATCCATCTGATTAGCGGAAGGAACAGAGTTCAAGAACGGCTCTCCTAAGCTCATGGCAAAGATTGTAGTTCTGGTAAGTGGCGGGTTGGATTCAACGGTCACGGCCGCCATTGCCAAATCAGAAGGATTTGAGCTGTATTTCTTGACTGTCGATTATGGACAACGTCATCGAACGGAAATTGAATGTGCGCAGAAAATTTCTGAATATTTTGAGGTGAAAGAACACAAAATTATTTCACTGGATTTGCGGACCTTTGGTGGATCCGCATTAACCGATCAGATTCCGGTTCCCACTCATCAAACCGCACGGGATCGTGAACGGCAGATTCCCATTACCTATGTTCCGGCCAGGAATACCATTTTCTTGAGTCTGGCGCTGGCCTATGCGGAAGTGTTGGATGCCTCCAGCATATTTTTTGGGGCCAATATTCGTGACTATTCCGGTTATCCGGATTGCCGACCGGAATTTATTCAAGCCTTCAAGGAGATGGCCCGTCTTGGCACACGAATGGGATTGGAAGGCCAACCGGTCGATATTCTCGCTCCGCTCCTCTTTTTAACCAAGTGTGAGATTATCCAAAAAGGGCATGCCTTAGGAGTGCCTTTTCAATGGACGAATAGTTGTTATAATCCAGGGGGACAAAATCAACCGTGCGGCCAATGTGATAGTTGCGTGATTCGTCAAGAAGGATTTAAGGAGGCACGCCTTTCTGATCCTCTACTTGCCGGATAAAGGTAGGGTGCGGCTTCCCCTGATTGCGAATGAGTTAGGTACAAAGGAACGAGGATATGATTAAGCATTCTAGGCGAACAATTCTCAGAGGTGTGGCAGGGGTTCTTTGTTGGTTTGTTGTTGGATGCTCTGAGAATGGGACGAGTGCTGGGGAATCCTCTCCTCCAGGACCCATGGCACAAATATCGGTAGCGACAGACCTGCCAACAGAATTTAAAGACGGCGAGACAAAATTCAATACATTTTGTTCTCCCTGCCATGGTGTGCAGGCCGTGGGAACGGCTCAAGGTCCCCCGTTGGTGCATAAAATCTATGAGCCCAGTCACCATGCGGATTTCGCTTTTCAGCGGGCTGCGGCTCAGGGGGTCAAAGCCCACCATTGGAAATTCGGGAACATGCCGAAGATCGAAGGCGTGACGGCAGATGACGTCACGCAGATAATTGCATATATCCGGTGGCTCCAGCGCCAGGCTGGAATTTTCTAGACAGTACCGGATGTTCCACGGTTTAACGACCTTCCGTATGCGTGGCCATTTCAGTCAACGCTGACTATGGTTTGCCCCCACCGGTTTACCTCGTTTGGAAGTCAATCCTTCACGGCATACTTCGTTCCAGTTCATGAACCAGCCCTTTGATCCGTGTAAATCCCGCCTGCCAGAATGCCGTGGAGTTAATATCGACCTGTAGGGGGTTGAGCAGGGCTTGAGGACTGGCCGACCCACCTCCTGACAGTAATTGCAGGTATCGAGGGACGAACGAGGGCCCTTCTGCTTGATAGCGTTGAAACAACGACAGGACTAATAGACTGCCAAAGCTGTAGGCGTAGCAATAAAACGGACTGGCAAAGATATGAGGAATGGCGAGCCATTCCCATTGAAACTCCTGATCCACGGGTAGGCGAGGCCCGAATTGCTCCCGAAGGAGGGTCAGGTAGGTTTGAGCGAGAGCATCAATGGTCGCGCCTTGTTGAACCAGATGATGGGCTTGCCGTTCAAATTGAACGAAGTAGGCCTGTCGCATAATGGTGGCATACGCATCGTCGAGTTGATCGACAAGGAGTCCCGCCTTGACCTTCGGGTCCTTTTCCTGTTGGAGAAGTAAATCCGAAAGCAGGTGCTCCCCAAACACGGAGGCCGTTTCCGCCAGTGGGAGCGATGAATGAAACGTGAAAATAGAATGCTCCCTTGCCATCATGGCGTGGACGGCATGACCCAGTTCATGCGCCAACGTCGAGACATCACGGGGCTCTCCGGTGAAATTCACAAGAACATAGGGAGTTTGCGTGGGGAGCACGCTATAGCAAAAAGCTCCGCCCATTTTGCCTGGCCTGATCGCGGCATCAAGGTGATTTTCATCAAGAACCCGCTGCGCTCGTTGGGCCAATTCCGGTGAAAAGGCTTGATACGCTTCCATCACCAGCTCTTTGGCTCTGGCAAAAGAATATTGGGATTTCTTCGCCGCGAAGGGAGCATACAGATCGTAACGTTGAAACTGTTTAATCTTCAGGAGTCGTCCCTTTAACCGAAAGTATTCCTGGAAAATAACGGCATTCTTTCGGCAGGTTTTGAGCAGAGCATCAACGGCTTGTTCGGGGACATCATTCGTGATATTGCGCACGGCCAGAGGAGAAGCGTAATGCCGCAAGGTGAGGCCTTCATTTCCCCAATCCTGCACCAGGCTCTTATACATTTCTCCAAGGACATCCCGGTGTTCACCATAGACTTTGAATAGCGCGTGGTAGGCTCCTCGACGAACCGAAGCCAAGGGATGCCGGACATATCCCATCAGTTGTTCGCGGGTCAGACGGGTCGTCCGGCCTTTGATTTTCATGGGGAATGTCAAACTATTTGTGGTGACGCCATACAATGTTTCGAGGGCCTGACGACCGGTCGTACTCTTAATGGTTAAAATT
>JAUIKP010000211.1 GCA_030430725.1 Nitrospiria bacterium | reverse complement strand
CCGGTCAGGCAACAGTGAGGTCGCATGAATTCTGAAAACGTCTCCTTTCCAAGCTTCTCAACTGACCCGTGTTCCAGTTTTTACCAATACCTCACCTCCCAACGACCCGACTTACTTCCCATGGCGAGGTGGGAAAACTCACTCCCCCATGAAGGCCAAACAGACCCTTCGTTTATGTCTACCAGACATCTTCCCTGGCCACACGGCACCACGGTTCTCGCCTTTACCTATGATAAAGGAGTCCTTATTGCCGGAGACCGCCGCGCCACCGAAGGATTTCAAATCGCCGCCAATCGAATGGAAAAGGTCTTTCAAACCGATGGCTTTTCTGCCATGGCTATTGCAGGAGCTGCAGGGCCTTGTGTGGAAATGGCAAAACTATTCCGCATCGAACTTGAACATTATGAAAAACTTGACGGACAACCCTTAACCTGTGAGGGAAAAGCCAATAGGCTTGGGCATATGGTAAAGGCCAATTTCCCCATGGTCTTACATGGACTCGTGGTCATTCCCCTGTTTGTCGGCTATGACCACAAACGAGAAATGGGTCGGCTCTTCAAATATGACATAACGGGAGGACGCTACGAGGACACGGATTTTCACGCCGTCGGCTCAGGTGGAAAAGATGCTCGATCGACCCTAAAGGAATATTTCCGGAAAAGCTTACCAGAAGACACGGCGGTCAAATTGGCCATTCGCGCGCTAATCAATGCCGCCGATGAAGATGTCGGAACCGGAGGGCCAGACCTGGTCCGACGGATCTTCCCGACCGTCAAATTAGTGGATTCCGGAGGCGTTCGGGATGTGGATGACACCCAATTAGCGGAAGTGTGCGAAGCATTAGTGAACCAGAAACAGGAGACCTAAACCGTGGCCCTGCCCTATTACGTTTCTCCCGAACAGATGATGCAGGACCGGGCGGAATATGCCAAAAAAGGCATCGCCAAAGGCCGATCGATCATTGCCATGGAATATTCAGATGGCGTGCTGTTTGTCGCCGACAACCCCAGTGCCTCATTGTTTAAAATTTCTGAGATCTATGACAGCATCGCATTTTCCGGCGCCGGGAGATACAGTGAATTTGAAAATCTCCGAAAAGCCGGCATTCAACATGCGGACGTCAAAGGCATGATGTATAGCCGCGAAGATGTGACTGCACGATCACTGGCAAATGGCTATTCACAAATTCTCGGCACGCTCTTTAGCCAGGAAATGAAACCTTACGAAGTGGAACTCCTGTTGGCTCAAGTCGGTGAGACACCAGAGCGCAATGAGTTATATCGGATCTCTTTTGATGGAAGTATTGTGGACGAACGAAAATTCACTGCCATTGGAGGACGATCTGAAACCATCTTAACCCTGCTCAGAAAAGAAATCCCTCAGACTTGCCCATCCCTCAAAGAAGCCTTAACGCTGTGCCAACACGCGTTTGAACATGGCCAGGATCCTCGATCCAACCTAGAAGGCTTGGAAGTCGCACTCTTAGACCGCACTCGAATAGGTCGAAGATTTCGGCGAGTGCCGATTCTCGAAGCGACTCAAATTCTCTCATAACCCCCGGCTTTCCTCCCTCGCATTCAGTTGATCATTAGCTGATCTGGGTGTATTCTGAGTAAGAGATTTATTGAAAGAATGCCCATTTTTCCCAGCATGATCCATTTCCAAAACCCGGAACGTGAACGATAGAAACACGCAAAAGGGCTATTCAAGTAGACCGAACGACCTGATGATGATTGTTATAATTTGACGGTCAGGCCCTTAAAGGAGAAGGGTCCGGTGGTGAACATGGGACAACATGCTCTTAAAAAGCCTCAGGAGAGAGAGGGGCCGGGTATGATAAAACGCATTGTTGGCCTGGAGAGTGAATATGGCCTGACATTCTCACCGAACGGACGGGTCTACCTTCCCATTGAAAAAATCCTCGGGTACATTTTTGAGGGTCTCATCCCCAATAGCTGGCCGTCCAACGCTTTTCTCACGAATGGGGCGCGGTTCTACCAGGACACGGGCTGCCATCCAGAATACTCCACCCCCGAATGCGACGACCTGCTTGACTTGATCATCCACGATAAAGCCGGCGAGCGAATCCTGGAAAGTTGTCTGCCTATTGCCGAGGAGCGCTTGCGCGAAGAAGGACTGTCGGGCGAGATCTTTATTTTCAAAAACAATACCGATTCTCTCGGCAACACGTATGGCTGCCATGAAAACTTCCTTATGCGCCGTGATGTCGATTTCTGGAAAGTCAGCGAACAACTCATCCCCTTTTTCGTCACTCGTCAAATTTTTTCCGGGGCCGGAAAAATACTGAAAGTATCCGGAAAGTCCCAATATTTTATCTCCCAACGAGCGCAACATATCCATGAAAAAACTTCTTCCTCGACAACGTCGTCCCGAAGCATTATCAATACACGTGACGAACCTCATGCTGATGCCGAAAAATACCGCCGACTTCATATTATTCTCGGCGATTCCAATATGTCTGAATTTTCCACCTACTTAAAAGTAGGGACCGCCATGATCGTCCTCTCAATGATCGAAGACGGATTCACCATTCCGCATATTGAGTTAGAAGAACCTGTCAAGGCGATTCGAGACATCTCTCGGGATCCCACTCTGAAAAAAACCGTCAAACTTGAAGACGGGAGCAATCTGACCGCATTGGAAATACAACAAACATTCTGGGAACGGGCGGGTGAATATTTAGCTTTGCAACCTCCCAATAAAGTTATGGCAGAGGTGCATTATGAATGGGGTCGAGTGTTGAAGATGCTGAAGACCTCCCCTATGGCACTCGTCCGCGAAATCGACTGGATCACCAAGCAATGGATTCTCGAAAATTACATGACCACCAAATCGTGTGGATGGGATGACCCCCGATTAGGCATGATGGATTTGCAATATCATGACATCAACCGACAACGAAGCCTGTTTCATCTCCTGGCAGAACGAAATCACATTCGAAAAATGATCGATGAGGATGCCATTGAACAGGCAAAAACGGTTCCTCCCCAAACCACACGAGCCAAAGTACGAGGAGATTTCATCCGATTTGCCCGTGCAAAAAATCGGTCGTATACTGTGGATTGGACCTATCTCAAACTGAACGGGTACTGGGAAGAAACTATTTTGTGCATGGACCCTTTTTGTCCTTTCAATCGACGCGTAGAAGAATTGCTCAGCCAGGTTCCTCAAAATCGGCTCTTTCCATGATGAGTTTATTTCCTTCACGCCATCCTTCCGCCTCATGGAAAGTCCTGTTTGTCGTGAGCCTGCTGCTTGCCAGCATTTTTCCTATTCAGATCGTTCCAAGTGCGGAACGAAACCGACCCGGTGCCAATGGCCATATCAGCGGAAAGCAGGGACAAGCCCTCTGGATCGACGTGCCGATATCTCAACCGAAAGCCAAGGTGAGCGGCCTATTTCTCAAACGGAAGATTCCCTTCTTCCAACATGGCGATACCCACTTTGCAGGCATAGTCGGAATCGATATGGAAGATCCACCCGGAATTCAAGAGCTAAGTATTACGGTCCATTCCGACTCCGGACCGGATCATCTCAGCTACTCCGTCTTAATCATCAAAGAAGACTATTCCGTCCAACACCTCACCCTTCCGAAGAATACCGTGGATCTTGACGCCAAAACATTAAAACGCGTTCAAGAAGAAAAGATAGAATTGACAGAGGCCTTTCACCAAGTAAGCGCACGTCCCTTATGGGACGGTCCGTTTATTGAGCCTGTGAATGGGAAAGTCACCGGAGTCTTTGGCAGTCGTCGAGTAATTAATGGTCAACCCCGAAAACCCCACTCAGGAGAAGATATCGCGGCCCCAAGAGGTACTCCGGTTCACGCCATTAACAAAGGCATCGTCGTGAAAACAGTCGATCACTTCTTCTCCGGAAAGGGTGTGGTCCTGGATCATGGGGTAGGCCTGTTTTCCATGTACTTTCACCTCTCAGAGATCGATGTCACTTCCGGCCAAACCATTCAGAAAGGAGAAGCGTTAGGAAAAGTCGGAGCCACAGGAAGAGCCACTGGCCCGCACCTCCATTGGGGCATTCACTTGAATGGCTCTCGAATCAACCCATACGCCTTGACCGCTCTCCCCATATCAAATTGATTAAAGGACTCCGGTACGTTTGGTCTTGCTCTGCTTCTTCTGACTCAGTATGAACCGTCTCTTCTTCTTATAGGCATCGGGTTCATTTCGATTACCGGAAAATAAACTCCCGTCTCATGCGATATATTTGTGTGTTTTGCGGCTCCAACCTTGGGAACAACCCAGAATTTACCAACATGGCCCAGCGGTTGGGTCATGCGCTTGTCCAACAAAGACTGGGGTTGGTTTATGGTGGCGGGAACATTGGCCTGATGGGCGTACTGGCATCAACCGTACTGAAGGAAGGCGGGACCGTCATCGGAGTTATTCCCAAGCATCTGGCAGAGAAGGAACTCCTACATCAGGAACTCACAGCTACGCATATCGTGAACACCATGCATGAACGAAAAACCCTCATGGCAGATCTATCAGCCGGATTCATCACCTTACCCGGTGGATTTGGCACATTGGAAGAATGTTGCGAGATGGTAACCTGGGCGCAGTTAAAACTTCACCACAAACCCTGCGGACTGCTGAATTGCTTTGGGTTTTTTGATGGTCTGTTGAAATTTTTCGACCACCAAGTCCACGAAGGGTTTCTCATCCCGGCAAACAGGGCGTTATTTCTCGAAGCCACCACTCCAGAAGACCTGCTGACCCTCGTCCTGGACAGACTCGAGCCTGACGTCCGCTAACCAGCCTCCGCCTTAATAAGCCGAAGGTCTGGAAAGGGGACGATTGGTCATCAATTCCATCGCGCGAAGATTATCAAACGAAAACCCACCATCCCCTATGACAACCAATCCCAATTTGCCCTTTTTGAATGATTGATCGTAGACATCAAGGGTCAGGTGGTTATCAAAAGAGGTTTCGGTAAATTCCTTACTGATAATGGTATTTCGTTGAATCCGGAGAGAGTGCCAATCACCAGATCGAGGGATCAAGCCCTCCCTCCCTAATTCGGTTGGTTGCCCATCCTTGACGACATAAGCCACAACCTCGCTCGTTCCGGGATCAACAACAGTGGCATAGAAATTTTTATCATCTTGGATCCCATAGGCCAACCCGGCTTTCCCGGACGGCGTTCCTAGATTAAGCTTTAACCGGACTGAAAGATCGACATATTCAACCACAATGTCTTCTGCAATCAGTAACTGGTAGCACCAATCCTCACCACACTGCAATCGTTGCTCTACCAAATGAGGCGGACTGGGAGCGGTGCTATCTTCTTTGACTGACCATTCCCCCTTTCCTGAAGATCCACCAAAAGCCTGCATAAAGCCATTCGGCAAGCCACTACGTGACGATTGATCAAAATTCCATTCTTGATAAAGAGGGGGGGTGGTTTTATGAAACGGCTTGGGAAGCTCCTGAGGTGGCTCCTCCGAATATCCCACGGAAGGCCCCATCAGAAGACCACTCATGGCTATCCCAAACACCAATCCTCCATAACCAAATGACCTTTGTGAGCCCATAACCCTTTGCCAAGACATTCGGCTAGACCAAAAATGCTTCACAAACGAACTCAATTCCTCGTGTTTCATAATCATCCCTACCCCAAAAAGACATGAATATTAAGTAGCCGGAAAACCCATAGCGTTTAGGATGATACGCATTCTCATCGGAGGTCCACAACCCCTGTTGGCAGTCAAGGCCGGGCACCATCACCCGCCTGCCAACCCCACGATGCACTCAGGTTCCGACAAAAAAGTTCTTGAGCCCCTTCCCGTTTCCCACAGGACTGCGGATAACATTCCGGTGTCCCAGGAAAATACCAATGCCATCCTTTCTGTCTAACCATACTCCAGAAAAAATTGCAGAAAGAATCAAGCTTTGATAGGTTCAAGCTGGCGTTGGTCTCCTGGAAATCTGAATCAAAAAACAGATATGCGCTGGACCACAATATTCCAAGCCGGAACTGGACTGGCTTTTTGGGCCGTAATTTTCCTCAACGAACTCATGTGGCCACACATTAGTGAAGGCCGTTCCCCCGGACCCGTTGAGACCGAAGAGTGGTCCTTTCAGGAACTCCTGCCATCCGACTCCGTCATC
>JAUIKP010000210.1 GCA_030430725.1 Nitrospiria bacterium | reverse complement strand
TCTCTGATGGCTTTTGTCGGGACCCTCATTGCGATCCCTGCCATATTAATTCGCCTGCCACCCGATTACTTCAACAATCACGGCCACCGCAAGTGGTTTGCCAATCATCATCCAATTATTCGCGCCATCGGGTTGATGGTGAAAAACGGCCTAGGACTCGTTTTTCTGGTAGCCGGAATTGCCATGCTGGTCCTCCCGGGACAAGGTATCCTCACAATGGTTCTGGGTATCTTGTTTCTGGATTTTCCGGGAAAACACCGTGTCGAACAAAAAATCATTCGGCAACCTCAGATTCTCAACGCCATCAACGCCATGCGAGAAAAAGCAGGCAAACTGCCGTTTGTGTTCCATGAAAACACCCCGACCTAACCACATCTCCCCTGAACCTGCCCCAGCCAACATTGTTTACACCCTTTTCTCCCATTGATAGGATGGCCCGCATGTCTGTATGGAATAAGATCGGATGGCTGGGACTCGCCGGACTCTGTGCCGTGGCCTTCGGCCATGTCGTCGGCCTAGTCAATCCTCACGAAAAAGTGAATGGACTCTGGCTCGTGGTCGCGGCCTCATGCTTCTATGTGTTGGCTTATCGGTTCTACGGCCGATTTTTGGCGCAGCGAGTCATGAATCTGGACGATCGACGTCGCACACCCGCGCACCGGCTGGAGGACGGCACAAATTTCTATCCCGCCAACAAATACATTCTCTTCGGCCATCATTTTGCAGCTATCGCCGGAGCCGGCCCATTACTCGGTCCCATACTGGCAGCACAATTCGGCTTTCTCCCAGGGTTTTTATGGATCGTCATTGGCGCGGTTCTGGCGGGCGCAGTCCAGGACTTTATTATCCTTGTCGCCTCCATGAGGCGAAATGGCCGGTCACTTCCGGAGATCGCGCATGCTGAATTAGGTCCCATCACCGGGATGGCCACGGCAACCGCCGTGCTCTTTATCGTGGTCGTCGCGCTAGCCGGATTAGGCCTGGCAGTGGTGAATGCACTGTATCACAATGCCTGGGGCACCTTTACCATCGTTATGACCATTCCCATCGCCTTGCTCATGGGACTATACCTTCAAAAATTCCGCCAGGGACAGGTCGGGGAAATGACGTTGATCGGGTTAGGACTCTTGATAGTGGCCATTCTCGTTGGACGAACCGTGGCACAATCGGAATGGGCTGAATGGTTTTTATGGGACCGCACCACGCTCACATGGGGGCTTGCGGCATATGGATTTCTTGCGTCAGTCCTCCCCGTCTGGATGTTATTAGTGCCCCGGGATTATCTCTCAACATTTATGAAATTGGGCGTGATCGCCCTTCTGGCCGTCGGCGTCATCATACTCGCGCCCACCATTGAAATGCCCCGCACCACTATTTTTACGGCGGGCAATGGACCGATCATTCCAGGAACCTTGTTTCCGTTTCTCTTTATCACCATTGCCTGTGGGGCCATTTCCGGCTTTCATTCCCTGGTCTCATCAGGAACGACCCCCAAGTTGATTAGTCGGGAATCTCAGGCGATCGTCGGCTACGGTGCCATGCTTCTGGAAAGCTTTGTCGGAGTAGTAGCGCTCATCGCCGCCTGCCTTCTTGTTCCCGGCGACTATTTTGCCATCAACACCAGCCTGTCCACGGACACCCTGAAAACCATGGGATTTCCAACCGCCCACATTACGGAACTTTCCACTCTTGTGGAGGTAGATGTATCGGGCCGTCCGGGAGGTGCGGTATCCCTGGCCGTTGGCATGGCCTCGATTTTTTCAAGCTTGCCGGGGATGTCCGGGCTCATGGCCTACTGGTATCAATTCGCGCTCTTGTTCGAAGCCCTGTTCATTTTGACCACCATTGATGCTGGGACACGGATCGCCCGGTATCTGGTTCAGGAATTAGGGGGACGATTCTATACTCCGCTCAAACAGATCAATTGGTGGCCGGGCGTCTTAGGCGCCAGTCTATTCGTGGTTGGAGGGTGGGGGTATCTCATTGGCACAGGATCCATTGCGACCATCTGGCCTATGTTTGGCACAGCCAATCAATTACTCGGGATGCTCGCCCTCTGTATTGCCACGACCGTGCTCATCAAGATGAACAAAACATCGTATCTGTGGGTAACAGTGATCCCGATGGTCTTTGTTGGCGTCATCACCCTGGCCGGATGCTATGAACTCCTGGTGATTTTTATCAGTCGTGCCCTCTCAACAGGCGGGTCACAAAGCCTGACCATGGCGATAAATGCCTCACTCGTCGGCCTGGTGGCCATACTCGCACTCATTGTTCTCACAGACAGCGCCAGAAAATGGTACGGCTATCTTATCCACAAACAGCCTCTGAACAGCACCGAAGTGATCGAAGGCGAAGGCATTCAACTTCCCGCAGGACGGTGCTGCTAATCCAGTGGCCTGTCACAACAACTTGAAAGGAGGCTTATGGCGGACAACTTTTCCTTCGACGTCATTTCTCGCATCGACATGCAGGAAATGAAAAACGTGGTGGATCAAACCGAAAAAGAAATCGGACAACGCTTTGATTTTAAAGGCTC
Source organism: Nitrospiria bacterium (assembly GCA_030430725.1). Lineage (GTDB taxonomy): Bacteria > Nitrospirota > Nitrospiria > Nitrospirales > UBA8639 > Nitrospira_E. Next base: position 3,643 of record JAUIKP010000210.1, on the reverse strand, counting down.
CAAAACCGAATTGACGTTAAAAGAAAAGGATAAACAATTAGTGGTGATTTCGGATGACGACTACAAACTCAACGCCGTCTTGGATATCCTTAAGGGCAAATGCGTCAAACGTAATGTGTCGTTAAAGGGTCTGACCTATGGGAAAGTGGAAGAAGCCTTAGGCGGAACCGTACGCCAAACCATTACCATTCAAAGCGGACTTCCGGAAGACAAAGCTAAAGCCATCACGAAATCGATCAAAGAAGCCAAATTCAAAGCCCAGGGACAGATTCAAGGGGAACAAGTCAGGGTGCAAAGCAAAAGCAAAGACGAACTGCAAGCCGTCATGAAGCATCTCAAGGAGCAGGACTTCGGACTCGATCTGCAATTTGAAAACTATCGGTAATAGACAACCGTGGTCACACCGCAGGCTCACAATCGGCCCCAACTTGTTCCAATGCCCGATCGAGAGCCTGTTGACCGGCTCGAGCTCTTAATATGTCGCGAGCCTCCATGACGGAAGGGCGATTTTTCCCAATAGGAACATCCAGTTGTTCTAAACTTTCAGATGCCCGCCCCTGCGTCCAATAGACCATTTGAAAATCCGAAAGACGAAGAATACCCACTTCAGCTATTGCTGAATTTTCAATAACCATCCCGCCCATTTGATTCATCATCGTCGCTTCTCCAATTTTTACGGGACCAGTGTTCTCACGACTTGAGAACACCACCACAATTTCATAAGGGAGGCGCAGGTGTTGGCCTTGGACTTTCAATTCACGGGCAAAGTTTACCGGCTGAGACAACCGTGGAACAGTCATAATGTTCTGAAAGGAACAACGGTGTCTAAGAAATTCTTCGGTACGTCGAGTAAGGGTCTCAAGATACTCGGCAATGATCACCGGAGCGGCATCCCCCCCCGTGGCATCTGCATGGACGATCAGACCAATGGTGGATACCCGAGGCCACTCACCATTCTTGCGAGATAATTCCTGTGATGCAAAGGCCTCTTGTCCGAGAAGATCCATCAGACGTGGCGTGGAACCGTCCCCACACCCCGCCATCAGAGAAATCAGCACACACATAAACAATTGCAGGAACATCGGTTTAAGCCGCCTGATTCTTCCTCCATAATATCTCTAAATGCATCACCGCCTGGGCAATGGCATCCTGTCCGGAAACCCATCGAAGCGTCTCATACTCCTCACCCTCTGAATTGGGATAAATGGGAGGTTGGGTCTGAGCCCGTCGGACGACGGGATATACATTCGATTCAATCGGGACAACCAGCCGTTCAAGGGTCGCCCACGCTTGCCCATCCGTGGAGACCACCGATTGACCTGTCCGGACATCCAGTAAAGCAAGTTCCAAACGGGCATAATTTTCCACACGGTACCCTGGCATTCCCCCACCCCGCATACCCGTCGGTTGCTGCATCCCGCCCATAGGAAAATGATCAAAGACCTCATACTCGGAACTGGATAACACGGCCAAGAGCAGGTAGGGCACATTCTGGTCTTTTCCCAATTGCATGAAGGGGTCCACGGACCCCTTGGGTTTCAAATCATCCGGATACACGACGGAATGTATTTGAATCGGTAATTGTTTAAGAAGTTCCGTTTTCAAATGGTCCCCAAGATTTTCCAACGTCCCCCTGCGAAGTTCAGGAGCTGATTTTTCAAATCCCGAATCGTTCAGAACCACCAGGACGGCGGTCAGTCCTTCGGCTGGAAGCGCCATTGTTGCAACGTCCCCGGCTGACAGACCGGTGGATGGAGGGAGATACGCCGGCAACCGTTTGGGAGTATTCTGTAAGGAACAGCCAAGAGAAGAACACGCACATAGGAACCCGACCATCAACCAGATGTGACGCCACATAATGAAGTCTCCATTGGTTAAGATAAAAATAGACCGTCTTTTCTAATGTTAAATTGTCTTCCCTTTCATCAAGGATCGTCAAGAAAGAAAGGAATCGTCAATTTGTTATCTGTCAAAAGCCGACAAGCTGAAGACCGCAATCCGTTGTTTTTCTCAGGATCATCCATTCCTAGGCTCCCAGAATCTTCCTCACGGTCTCCCCATGGTTGACACGGTCTTTCGCTCAATGACCCTTGTTGGTGTATCTTGCCAAACGGATACCAGCCTAAGGTCCGGATTGGGCAAAGGAGAAAAAGTCTCCTGAAAAAACAGGTGATCCAGTTGCCATCTTTCAGGATCTTCGGGTAGGGTAAAGCCGTGTGCCCACTGCTTAAAAAAATTTTCCATTACATCCTACTTGTTGTTGTAGCGTTCTTTCTTTCCGCCTGCGACAAAGTTTCCATTCCCCGCCTGACTCACGAAGATAAACACGAACCACGAATTCCTGTCACGATCACCTACGCCTTTGCACCCAATCTTCTAACCTATACCCAGACCGTGGGTGGGTGTGGATTACCTTATACGATTCCGGTTGGCGAGATCATATCCAAAACATTTCTCCAGGTCGGCCAAGAACAATTCAATGGTGTGAGAGCCGAACCCCCTGTCGGAGAGGCGCAAGGCGTTTCTCCCGATGGATACCGAATCGTCCTGAGTCTCCAACAGTTTGGTTTCGATCCGGTTACCCGCTCGGGACAGGAAGATCGGTACGACGTCTTTGTGGATCTGAAGCTCCACGCCGTCTATGAAGACGCGAACGGCACCTCCCTTGCCCAGAGTCCCCTGACCTACCACCAGAAAGTCAGGCTATGGGTGCCGGAACTCACAAGCCAATCCGTCTCCTGCCACACCGGTCAAATTGACGGAACAGTAGAAGACGCCGCTGAATCTCTGGCTAAACAGATGATAGGAGTGTTCCCCCAATTGGTCCAACTTAGTAACGGGCAACAACCCATCGCCCCGCAACCAGGTTCCCCTCCACCAGGTCTGCAAAGTCCGGCTGCCGGCGGGTCGTCCCCAGCTCCACCCGTTGCAAGCCCATCGGTTCAACCCTCGGTTCAATTTAGAACCAAATTAATTGATGCGAACCGCAATTTGGTCTTGGAGGGCGGAGAGGCCATCATCCTTTTAATTGAAACGACCAATGTGAGCGAAACATCCATCCCATCAGCCTATGTGGAGTTACGGGGGACCCCGACCTTGGTGGAGGCTTTTAAACGGGTAGCCCCTCTCCCCGTCCCGCTAGGATCATTTAAGCCGGGAGAAAAGCGGACCGCGGAAATACGGGGCCGATTGGGTCAGGTGACCGAACACATCCAAGGGGAGCTGATCATCGGAATTATCCTCTCTGAAGGCATGCCCCCCGGAAAGCATACCGTCCGCGCCGAAATTCAACCAGGACCTACCAGAAAACCTACTTCCAGGAGCCCCAGACGTTAAACGTTGGATTCATCCCGGTCACTACAACATTGTCGAGGAAACAATCCATTTACATAATGTCTGTGCGCCTCTCGGAATGAAAACCCAGATTGGCGACCACACGGTACATCGTCTCGTGTAGATTGACCAATTCCCTGACCAGGAGGGAGGCTAAAAACACTCCATCCCGGGAGACGAGAAGACTCAGAATTGGAATTTCCCGTCAGGAACGGAACGGACTGATATCCCCTTGCTTGGTTTCAGGGCTTAAGTCGGCTTGGTGATCCTCCCGCACCACCTGAATCTGTCCACCCCCCCTAACTTTCAC
>JAUIKP010000209.1 GCA_030430725.1 Nitrospiria bacterium | reverse complement strand
GGCAAATGTGGCCAAACAAGGGTCGCGCACGTCGAGACGCATTATGCAAAACGACGCCCCGTCTGGCGTTATTGGAGGGGCGGGACGCCAAGCTTGTGAAGTGCGGCCCAACTCGCCGGGGTCAAACAAGGGCCGCTGGATGCGAAGGGCGTCCCTCCTTGGACCAGCCGGCAGGCGTCGGGTCAATGGGCCACCGGTTGGTTGGTGCGTTCGCCTGGTTGGCGGACCTGAAGGTGAGAGGAGGATCTGCTGAGGTGTTGAGGAAGGATGATTCTGATCGACGGGTTATTGGATGGCTTGGAGTGTGAGAGAGAGGGTTTGTTCTTTGCCGTTGCGGCGAATTCCGAGTTTGATGCGATCTCCCACATTATAGCGGTCTAACAGTCGAGCGAGATCGTCATAAGTGCGTATCGCTTCTCCATCAATACTGATGATGACGTCCCCCAATCGGATCCGTCCGGTTGCCGTCTCTTTTAAGCCTTGCAGACCGGCCTTGTCCGCCATACTCCCCGGCAGGACTTTGGCAATGACGATTCCTTTGATCCCCCAGCGACCGGCGATGGAATCCGGGATGAGTGAGATGCCGAGACCGGGACGAATGACTTTCCCATATTGAATGAGTTGCGGGACGACACGTTTGACAATGTCGACCGGCACCGCAAAGCCAATGCCCGCGTAGGCTCCACTGGGACTGACAATCTGGGTGTTGACGCCAATGAGTTCCCCGGCGCTGTTGAGGAGCGGTCCACCCGAATTGCCGGGGTTGATGGCCGCATCGGTTTGAATGGCGTTTTCAATCGTGCGGTCGTTTACCGATTTAATCGACCGTCCCAGGGCACTGACGACCCCGGTGGTGAGGGTGTGATCCAACCCGAAGGGATTGCCGATGGCCAGGACGCGTTGACCGACGCGAAGGTCCTGGGAGGTACCGATTTTCAAGGGCATGAGGGTGTTCGCCTTCCCGGTGATCTGGAGCACGGCCAGATCATGATCAGGGTCCACGCCCACGATGCGGGCGTCACGGGTGGATTGATCGTCCAGCACCACCTGGATGGAGTCTGCGCCATAGATGACGTGGTAATTGGTCACAATATGACCCTGCCGGCTCCAGATGAACCCGGACCCCGATCCTTGCGGCACCTCAAATGTATTGAGCGACCAGATATCCCGTCGCACCGCCGTATTGGTGATGTAGACCACAGACTGTGCCGCTTTTTCAAAAACCGAAATGGTCTTGAGTTCTTCCGCCCCGAGAGATTGAGTTCCCATGAGGTGCAGATATGCGGGACCGGGGGAACCCGATTGCGTCCATTCCAGAGCGGACCCCTCTCCCATGGCGCGATTGGGCAGGAGCCCTGTGACGAGCGCGAACAAAAGGAGAAGCCCCGGCCGTCTTGCGAACCGTCGGTGTGGTTGATGGCGGATTTTGGCCCGATCTGGAGAAATGGCCTGCGGTATCAATTGCAGCAGCATAGGAAGATGGGTTCCCGTCTATTCTCCCATAAGCTGGACAACCAGGTTTCGGGTTCGTGGTCGGGTATCAAAATCGATTAAGACAAGTTGTTGCCAGGTGCCGAGAGTTAAGGCGCCCTTGACGAATGGAATCGTCAGCGAAGGCCCCTGTAACTGGCCGCGAAGATGGGAGTGCCCGTTATCTTCGCCGGCATTCCTCGTATTATGTTCTAACTGCGGATCGGCCGGAATCGTGCGGTCCCAAAATGTTTTGGTATCGGCACGAATCCCCGGTTCATCTTCGATGATCATGACCGAGGCCGTGGTATGTTGCACAAAGAGCGTCACCATTCCACCCTGTAGGCCGGACTCTGCGAGCAGGCGGTGAACCGGCTTTGTGAGGTTTTCGATCGTCGAATTTCCGGTCATGGAAATGTTGAGGTAGTGGGTGATGACGGACATGGGTCTCCTCAGCACGAGACGGTTTGTAAAAATTGTTGATCGGCGGCTGATAGAGTGCCCCCTCGGGCTTGACGTAAAATGGTCGTAAAACGGCCTTCTCTGGCGAGCCGGCAGATCATTTCCATAACCTGTGGACTGACGATCCGCTGCGAGGTAAGTTGACGGAGATAGGCGAAGGCGGCGGCAAAACTCTCTTCTGCGCGCGCGTAATAATCCTTGCCTCGCCGATGATTGCTATAGGCTTCCAGTTGCTCGCAGGCGACGAGAATTTCCGCGAGTTGATGCGTCCAGGCGGTGGCGTGTTCGAGTTTTTCCGGATAATAATAATACAACATGATGCGTTCCATCCAGGGCGACCAGGGGATGCCTAGAGCACCGATGGCGGTTTTGACCGGACGGAGGTAGGTGTGGAGGCGTCGGGCGAATCCCAATCGCATGTCGATGTGATCCTTGACCGCCGGGGTGAGCGGGAGGCCCCGGGCTTGTAAGGCGACTTCATACTGTGCGATGAAGGCTTGCGATTCGCGACCATAGGGAGTTCGTGGGTAGCGGGCCCGCCATTCCCGTGGCCTGGTCGGGATCTTCTGTTTTTTCGCCCATGACCAGATCCGGCCGAACAGCATGGGATCAAGTCCGGCCCGCCCCATATCATGGAGCAGACAGGCGGCTTCAAACTGACGCAGTCGGGAAAGTGGATGGCCTAAAGCCGCGGCGACCGCCACACACAGGCGTGCCGTGCGTTGCGCATGCGCTTTGTCATATCCGGGGATCGTGCGATCCGGCCTGGTGGGATGCGGCTGGTCGTACCATTTCAGCAGCGAAACCACTTGGGTGCGGGTGAGAACGGTGTAGGTGAATTTCAATGTTGGCCGGGAAACGACGGCTAGAATGGTACAATCTTCATGACGAAACGCGTAAGGACTACGCCGCGTGGGACCGTGAGGCAGGATATCCCAGGCCTTGGGAGGTGTCAAGAAACCGGAGGCGTTCTCTCTACGGGATGGCTGGCCGATGACGGACCGCCGGCAAGGGGATCTGTCCGGTGGTCATCGGCAGCATTCTTACATTTTCCATGGATTTCGGTATGATGCAGGACAAGTTTTCATGGTGCCTATCCCTTATCTCACACACACAACGGTTTGGGTCTCAGCTCATCCGAAGAGGATAATCTAGTGCGATGGTCCGGGAAACAGATGTTCTGGGGGGGGGCACTTGGTGCCCTGATTCTGACCATTGCCTTGATTGTCCTTCCCTTGTTTTTAAATCCGGATTATCTCAAGACTCTGGCTCTGCAACAAATGCAACGCACGTTCGGGTCGCACGTGACCGTGGGGCATACGTCCTTTGCTTTATTTCCCTCTCCGCATTTTTTGGTGTCGGACATTGTGGTTCAGGAACAGCCTGAGTCGCATGCGGTGTTTCGGGCCAAATCCATGAGTTTGGACCTGGGAATCGGGCAGTTGCTTATGAAAAAAATTGTGGTTCGGGAATTCCTGGTGGAGTCTCCCGAGATCGAATTGCGACGGGAGCCGGATGGGGAATGGCGTTTTTTAAGTTACGCCAGCAACGACTCTCCCATTGCGGCCGCTACCCAGTTTCTGGTGCTGGGAAAGATTGTGGTGACGGACGGTAAAATTATCGTCATTGATGAATCGCCTCGTGAAATCGTTCGGGGGTTTGTGATTGACGATGTGACCTTCGTCTCTGATACGACTCATGACGGGCCTTCTATTGCCTCATCTTTCGAATTGTCTGGGAAAATCCGGCAGACGCAGGAACTGGCGCCTTTTCACATCCAGGGCGTACTCGAAGCCAGTTGGGCGTCCCCGGTTCTCTCCATTGCCAGCAAGCCGGTTGGTTTTGAGCAGATCACGTTCTCCGGCAAGGTGAAAGCGGATCATCTGGAAATCAACCAACTGGGAGAATATCTGCCCAACGGCCAATCGCTCATAAAGGTTCCCGGCACGCTTTCCGTCAGGTCCCGGGTGACCTGGGTTCAGAATGCGAAAACCTCCAGACTCTCACTTTCTCATATGAACTTATCCAGTTCGTTTATTGATCTGGATGGTTCGGCCAATACGGAAGTACTGGAAGACGGACACCATATGATGGGGTTCTCCATGCGCTCCTCTAATGTTGACCTCGCCATGATTCGACAATATCTGCCCAAGACGTGGATTCCGGATAATCTGCTCCCGGTGTGGGAGACAGGGGAATGGGGAGGCGGGTTGAACATTGCCGAGGCTCGTGTGACCGGGTCCACGCGTGAGGATGTGCAGACCTCGGTCACCGGTACGTTTCGGTTAACCGATGGTTACGTCCGAATTCCCGATTGGCCCTCCACCGACCATATCCATGGCACGGTGGTGGTGGAACCGGATCGTATGCAATTGTCCGGAGTGCACGGCGTCTATGATGGTATTCCGGTTGAAGTGACGGAGGGGGTCTTCTTGTTAAAAGAGTCGGGCCCCTGGGGGGATGTGGGCCTTCAGGGGCCTGTGCCTGCGGAGAAGGTTCGGCAGGTGGTGACGCAGTTGGGAGCTCCATCCGACTTTGGTCTCTTGAATGCCTGGAAGGTTTCGGATGGCAGCGGCCTGCTGCGTCTTCGTTTTGCCGGGAATCTGTTGGAATCGCCAGGATTGAAATTCCAGTATGGCGAGTTTAAGCCTGAAGGTTTGGTGATTCAGATTCCCGGATTGCCCCATCCGTTTACTCAGGGCCAGGGGACCTTTACCTTTTCCCGTGAGAGTACCGTGTTAGAAGGTGTCCAAGGCAAGGTGGGCGCTTATCCGTTGGTGTTGAATGGAACGATTCTCTATGAGGGGACTGCCCGCTTTGATCCGCTCACCATCCAGGGTGGGATTGCGGGGGAGGACCTGTTGCCCGTTTCGGGGAACCGCGGGGAATCACCCAAGATGCGGATCACCGGTCCGCTTCATGCCTCAGTCACGCTCACGGGGCCGACCCGCTATCCCAAACTGAAAGGGTGGATTGAGGGGCGAGACGCGTTCCTGGATGTGCCCTCCCTTTTACAGAAACAAGCCGGTCAGGATGGACGCCTTGAGTTTGATGGTAAGTTTCATCCCGGAAACCGTGTGCATTTTGAACGAGTGGAACTGATGATGCTCCCGCTTCGTCTTCGTGGACAGGGGACCATCCGGTTTCGCAAGGAGGTTACATGGGAGGCGCGGGTTGATTCTGGTCCGGTCTATATCGGCGTCCTGCCGGAGGGTATTCGGGTCTTGGGAGATATCGTTCAGTCAGGCATTCTGGAGGTGCAATTGAAAGGCAGCGGACGGGGAACCGATTGGACCCGGTGGAATACCAAAGGTTGGGTGGCATTGACGGAAGGCGTGGTGTCGCTTCGCGGGATCAGCGCTCCCATTTCGAATCTGTTTGTTCGATTGAAAGTGGATGAGGATCAGCTTGATTTGAAACGCATGGAGTTTCGCGTGAACAACAGTGAAGCCGTCATCACCGGATTTATGAAAAACTGGAAGACCACACCGATCGCCAGTGTTATGTTTGACTCGACTCAATTCGATATTGATTTACTGATTCCGAAAAAGGGACGGTCGGCCATCCGGGATGGGATCGAGTGGTTGGCGGCGCATGGATCGCTGGAAGGGTCGGTGCATATCGATCGTCCGTCCTATAAGACGGTCTCCGGGAAAAAGTTATCGGCCGTGGTCAAGATCCATGACAATCTGGTCTCGGACTTCCGCGGTGTGGCCTTTTCCGAGATGACGTTCGAGAGCGAGGGGCTTGATCGCTCCGCCAACATATCGAACGTCTTCTCGTTTGCGATCAAAGGGGTGCCCTCGCGCACCGGAAGCGGCCTGCCGATCACGATCGACAACGTCTCTCATCCGGCCAATACGCGTCTTGCGCTGGCCCGCACCGAGGAGGTTCATCTGGACGCGTTCGGCCTCGAACTGGACCTGTCCGGTGTCGGCAACAACGGGCACTTCGCGCCGTTCGCCTGGGCCAACTGACGCCGGATGCTGTCGCTCTCGCCCCCATCCGACGCCAGCCTCGCCAAAGCCATCCGGCGAGATCGGATCTGGTCACTCGCGGCGATCTTTGTGGTGTGCGGGACGGCCTGGGTCTACCTCGCCGTAACGGCCGCGCAGATGAGCGCGATGGCGCCGATGCCCGTTCAGTGGAGCGTGATGGACTGGGCCGCCATGCTGATCATGTGGTGGGTGATGATGGCCGCGAGGATGTTGCCGAGCGCCACACCGATGATCCTGATGTTCTCGACGGTGA
>JAUIKP010000208.1 GCA_030430725.1 Nitrospiria bacterium | reverse complement strand
TGGCGTATCAAACAGTGCGGGGTGTCTGTGCGAATCTGCCTCAAGTCACGGGGGCTCGCCATGCGGTTATGTTGGGGACGGTCACTCCCGGTATTCACGGACTTCCCTAGAATGTTTCTTTTTGCTATGGGCTTTTTTTATTGGTGAAATGACCGACACCGTAGTGTCTCAGAACGCACTCTCACTGATTCTCCTGGCTGGGTTCATGCTCGGAGTCGTGTTTTTGTTGAGGTGGATCTGGCGCCGTCCCATTCCAGCAGGAGTTCTCCCGGAATTAAAGCCTGAATCCGGTGAGAGTGTAATATCCGCTCGATCCATCATGTCGCCGGAAGAAGCGACTCTGTACAATCTGATTACCTTAGCGGCTCGTGACCATATGCTGGTTTTAGCCAAAATCCCGCTGCTCAGTGTTTTGTCCATTGTCGATAAAGATGAAGAAGCTCGAAAGGCAGCCATGCGAACCATTCAGCCTGTTCGCTGTGATGTCGTTCTTGCTCATCCTGGGACACTTAAAGTCATGACAGTGATTACCTTGAACAAGGAGGTTCCTGGTACCGAAGGACGGGAAGACCGGGATCGATTTGTGGAGACCTTATTGAAGGCGGCCGGAATTCAATCGATTGTTCTTCAGGTCTCTCAGACGTATTCGGTGGAACAAGTTACCGGATTGCTTGGCCTGGCTGAGGAAGAATAGAGCCGGCAGTCGAAGGACATTTTTGTAAAGTCCCTGCGCGCCAGGAGATTGTGTGACTAGGCCGTAATGACCGGTAGGATCGCCCTAAATGCCTGCAGACCTTCATCCACCATGGTACCTGTTTCTACTGCCGGAGCATCGAACGGAAGAAACCGTGCAATTTTAAAAAACGTGCGATGGTCGAGCGTTGCGGCGATTTCTGATCGTCGATCGTGGGTGATCGGAAGGGTCAAGCCTGATCCGGCCTTCCACTCCCAGAGCGATGGACTGAGGCAGAGGCAAAGATGGTGATCTGCCACCTCCGAATATCGATTAAATAGATTGCGTCGATACTGCTTCACAAGCGGGCCCTCAACGATCAGCGCGAAGACCATGTGGTGCCCCCACCAGACAAGGGAACGGAACGCAAATTTGTTCTCCCGAGTATAAAATCGAGGGAAATCCACATATTGATATGGAAAATTTTCCAGATGTTCGCCTTTCACAAATTGTCTGGCTTGGGGGTCGAACCCTTCAGGAGCGAGAAATGGGTGTGAGGCGATTTCTGACTCGATCCGGTTCTGAAGGTGTTCCAGGATCTGTTTGATTTTGACTGAAATCCTGGCTTTCTTTCGGAAAAATTCCTGATCGGCCAAGAGGGCCAGTTCATCAGCCGTGAAGGAATACTGCGTCGTCATCAGGTTATTCGTCAAAGGATCGGGTGAAAAAGGACACTTGTCCCTTTTCTATTTGAGGAATATGCCTCACGTGAGTGGCGAATGGGAGTTTCAAGACCAATGAAAATTGCGACCTACAATGTCAATTCAATTCGAAAGCGGATCGGTATTCTTCACAAGTGGTTACGGCAACACAACCCCGATGTGATGTGCCTTCAAGAGACTAAAGTACAGGATCATGAGTTTCCCCTTCAAGCATTTTCCGACTTACCCTATGTCATCAACTTTTGTGGTGAGAAATCCTACAACGGCGTCGCCATATTCAGCCGGACACCACCGGAATTGGTGGCATTTGGTTTTGAGGACGGGGAACTACCTGAGGATTCCACACGCCTGGTTCGAGTGGTGGTCAATGGTATTGTGATTATTAATACCTACGTTCCTCAGGGATTGGCGATTGATTCGCCGAAATATGCCTATAAATTACGGTGGTTCCAGCGATTGAGGCGGTATTTTTCGCGTGTGGTCTCATCAGGACAATCCGTGATTTGGTGTGGTGATATGAATGTGGCCCCTGAACCGGTTGACGTGCATAGCCCCGAAAAACACCTCAAGCATGTGTGTTTTCATGAAGAGGTACGCCGGGCCTATCAAGAAACGGTGTCCTGGGGATTCGTGGATGTGTTTCGACATCATTTTCCACGTCGCCAGCAATTTACCTTTTGGGATTATCGACGTCCAGGGGCTTTAGAAGCTAACCGTGGGTGGCGAATTGACCATATTCTGGTCACTCCACCGCTCCTCCCCTTTTCTCGCACGGTGAAGGTGGATGTTCAGCCTCGTCGTGCCGAAAGCCCCTCGGACCATACCGTCTTGTGCGCGGAATTCTCGCTGTGAGGGAAAAGGTCGGCTCCTGCAGAACCGATGCGGTATTTGGAGGGGGCATCCTACGGCATGAAATGATGTTCGAATGAGGTCTTGTCAGGTTGCTAAAGACTCGAGAAAGAGAAGCCATGCTTCATGAGGATGGTTTGCACAATCCACGACTCTATTTTGATTTTTTGTGGCGAGGCTTTGGATCGTCCTTGATGTTTTCAAGAGGAATAAAGACGGCACACGCTACCACGGTCGTCCAGAGATTTGGTTTCCCGATCGCAGATTGAGTAATGTTCTGGGTTCGAACAATATCTTTTCCCATCTTAAATACCTGTTCACGTTCCTTCCATGCGACATTCGGATCGAATTTGATGCCAAGAGTGGTCGCGAGCATTTGGGCTGCGAGGTCCTCAGTGTATTCTCCGGCCTCTTCGTCCGTTTCTCCATAGCCATGATGTTCTGACAAGTAACCGTAATTGACTTTTCTCCCAGAGGGAATGGCCAAGCCGATTGATGCGGAAATTAAGCGATTCCGCTCATTCGTTTCCGATCTGGCCATGACGCAAAAGGTAATTTCGCCGGGATGGAGTAACTTTTCACCACGTTTTCTCGGGATGATTTTACAGTCAGGAGGAAAAATGGATGAGACGGTCACCAGGTTGCAATACGCAATTCCGGCGCTCCGGAGGGCTTCTTCGAAAGATGTCAGTTTTTCCTTGTGAATTCCCACACCACGGGTGAGAAACATTTGTGTTGGGACCATTGCGGCTCCTTCGTCAATCAGTTAGTAGTGAATCAGGATAGGCAGGAGAGGCCTGGGTGATCGTCGAATCCGCTTCCCAGCCTCGCTCTCCAACCGGATGGCGAAAATTATATATTGGAAAAGCATGGATGTTTAAGACGGTCACGGGACAGAATAACCTTGCCACGCATGCCGAATATTTTTAACAAGAGTGCCTGGCAAGGTGCAAGATCATGAAGACTGAATGTTGAAGGAAAAATTAGGAGGCCTCAAGAAGACCTTTTAACCAGCAACAATTTGGGCTCGGTCAGTTCCTGAATAGCATACCGTACCCCTTCTCGCCCTAATCCGGACTGTTTGATTCCTCCATAAGGCATGTGATCGGCCCGAAAAGTCGGAATTTCATTCACCAGGAGTGCGCCGACTTCCAACTGTGAGTATGCCTGATGCATCGTGTCGATGTTGCTGGTGAAAATTCCTGTTTGGAGTCCGAAATCAGAATCATTGTGGAGGGCAAACGCTTCTTCGAGGTCTGCATAGGGTGTGACGGTCACGACCGGTCCGAAAATTTCTTCACAACAGACCTTCATGGTGTTGTTGACGTGAGTCAGGACGGCAGGCTCGATGAATGAATCCTTTCGTGTCCCTCCCGTCATGACTGTTGCCCCATGCGAAACGGCTTCTTGGATCCATGACTCGACTCGGCGTGCGGCTTGTTCGTTAATGAGTGGACCGACGACAGTGTTTTCGAGGGAGGGATCGCCCATGGGCAATGATCGAACTCGGTCAACAAAGGCATTGAGGAAGTCGTCGTACCGAGATTCATGGACGAATATTCGTTGCACAGAGATACAGGTTTGTCCGGCATATCCGTACCCTCCCGCCACGCAACGGTCTATGGCCATAGGAAGATTGGCATCCGGTTCTATGATCACCCCCGCATTTCCTCCGAGTTCGAGCAGAACCCGTTTGTATCCGGCTTTTCCTTTTAGCATCCACCCAATCGTCATGGAGCCGGTAAAGCTCAAGGCTTGAAAATTAGGATGCATCACCATCTGTTCTGCCAGGGTATTGGAACACGGAATAATCGTCAGCATTTCCGGCGGCAGGTCGGTCGTCAAAAAGACTTCACCCAACATGAGCGAAGTTAACGGGGTTTGTGGGGCCGGTTTCAATACCATCGGGTTTCCCGCAGCGAGGCAGGGAGCTACTTTGTGAGCTACCAGGTTGAGGGGAAAATTAAATGGGGTGATGCCCAGGACCGTCCCGATCGGAAAACGTTTAACAGATCCGGAATACGCTTCCCCACCTGGGGTGAGATCCATCGGAATGATTTCTCCAGGTATGCGCGTGCTTTCCTCTGCGGCCAAACGAAAGGTCTGAATGGCCCGATCGACTTCACGGCGTGCATCAGTAATCGGTTTCCCGGCCTCCTGACAGATTGTGGCCGCAAACATTTCCCGTCTGGTGGATAGGCCTGTGGCAATGTGAAGGAGTGCCTTTGCCCTGGCATGTGCCGGTATCCTGGCACATGCGGTCGAGACCCGTTTAACAGAGTTGGTGACCTGGGAGATATGTTCAGCCTCGGCCTGGCAGACCATGGCCACTACGTCATTGGAATAGGGATTGCGTACGGGCTCCGCAGAGGAGGTCTGTACCCATTGGCCGCCTATAAGGATTGGCTTTGCCGTGGCCACAGTCATGAAAAGGTAAGAACCTCGTGAAATAGAGGTGGTTAGATTGATGAAGCGGGCTGATCGGAACCGGGATGGGATGAAGAAGGCAACCGCTCAGCTTTTTGAATGAGACTCTCCGTCCCCCATTCCTTGATCGCATCCAAACTAAAGGGTTCGAATGCGGCGATGGCTCCACAATTCGGACACCCGTCGACCGGCATCTTGGCTTTGAATACTTCATCAAAACAGATTAAGCACACAAATAAGTCAGGTTCACCTTGCGCGCATTCAACAGGCCAGAAGGATTGGGATTCAGTCATAACTCAAAACCATTTTGTGGGTAAAAACATGAATTTCAGGATTACCTGCCCAAATGTACACCTAATCACGGTGTCAGATCAATGAGGAATTGTGTGGAGATCGAATCCATGGAGGATTTATGCTCCTTCGATATGAGTAGAGGACGGTACTGGTACCAACAGTGAAGAAGTCGAGGCTCCGTGAAGATTGAGCAATTTATCGATTTCTTCCTTGAAGGTCTCATAGGGGAAGGCGCCAGGAATTAAAATAAGATGAGGATTTTCCGGCAGGGTTGTAGGAAAGAGGACAAATGCCGGCGTACCCCGAATTCCCAGGGAACCCGCATCCTGTAAATCTTTCTCAATATCTTCCATATACCGATGGGAAGCCAAGCATTCTGAAAATTGTTTGCCGTTGAGGTTGAGTTCCTTGGCATACTGTTTGAGGTTATCCGGCGCCAACTGGCCTCCACTGTTAAAGAGCCGATCATGCATGGGCCAGTAGGCATTTTGCTCTCCGGCGCACCGAGCGGCATCGGCTGCTCGAAGTGGACTGCCCATGCCTCTCGGGAAGTCTCGATAGACAAAGCGCACTTTTCCGGTCTCAATGTACTCTGAAAGCAATTTGGGAAAGGTCTCATGAAAAAACTTTTCGCAAAAGCCACAAGTGAAATCCGAGTATTCCAATAGGGTGATCGGAGCCTTGGGATCTCCTCGCACCACATCATCATCCTGGATCAAGAAATCAGGAGTGTTTCCATAAGTCGTGGGACTTATGAGCAGGGTGCCAAGAAGGATAGTGAGCAATACGGTCGATTTGATAGATTGGGCAATGGTCATTGTCACTCCATGGCTATTATTGTTGCATTCCTGGCGGACCGTGTCGAGGGGAGATGGTGTCGTGCCAAATGGTTGAATTTATCGGCGACGGGCTTTTTCCAGTAGCCCCATCATGAGAAGAGGCCAGACCACTGTGGCATCACTCAACACCTCAGCAAACATTCCCCCCTCTTTTCGAGGCACAAATTTCCCCCATGATACACCCTCTTCATACGTGCACCCGCTGAGACCACCCCAGTAGTCCGGCTCCGGGCAGATGCGGACGCCATATTGGTACCGCGGAGGGGTTATCTGTGTACCCATCCGGAGATTGAGAATTTCGATATACGGTGGCGTTTGTTGTGCCCAATTACGTGGAACTCCGCCTCCTATGGTGAAAATCCCCAATCGTTTGGCAGACAGCAGTTTT
>JAUIKP010000207.1 GCA_030430725.1 Nitrospiria bacterium | reverse complement strand
CGCCACCATACCAACATTTTTCAATTGATAATCCCGACCGAGTTTGGCCAATTCCTCTTGCACATGAACGACATAAGGGCAATGTCGACAAATACACATCACCAGAATGGCGTGTTTCCCGACAAAACTTTCATCGGACACCATATGACCTGTCCGAACATCAGGTAGTTCAAAGTGAGGCAAGGGTGTTCCCAGGGGGAGCATCGTCGAATCTTTCAATGCCATGGTTCACTCCTTTAGGTTTATCACGACTCATGAAAGGGCGCGAATGAATACCATCAGAAAATTTTCCGTCATGTTTACCACATTAGGGTGGAACGGAAGAAGGGGGGCAACGGTCATCGCAGCAATGAATTAATCGGTTTCCGATTGGACAGAAGACTGAGGAGAATGTTGCTTCCAGGCTCGAAAGCGTTCAAGAAGTTCCTCTCTCACATGTTGGGGGACGGGTTCCGGTGGTAATTGGCGTAGAGTCGCGATGGTGTATTTCATCTGACGGAGATAATTACGGCAGGCAACACACAGGCCCAAATGCATGTGAAATCGAATTCGTTCCGTTAGAGTCAACGACTCATCCAGGTAATCGGTGATAAGTTGGGCGATTTCCTGGCAGGAAAAATTTCCTACCATATACCGCATCAGTTTGTGCTTCAAACTCGTATCCATTATCTCTAGATATTATCTCCATGAACATAGGGAATAAGCTCTCGACGCACCTTCGTGCGCGCTCGGTGTAACAACACCCGTTGATTGGTCTCACTGATCTCAAGGATGTTACAGACTTCTTCAGAGCTGACACCCTCGATATCGCGCAAGGTCATCACCTGGCACTGCATAGGGGGCAAATTTTCAATCGCCGTTTCAATGGCAGCACGACATTCCTTTGACAGTAATATCCGTTCGGGTGTATCCGGTTGCCAGTGATGCGGGGGATCTTTCCAATGACCCATTCTTGAACCTTCCGCGATGAAAAGTGAATCTTCTAAGGAAGGCCCCTCATCCGCATCCGGAGAAGAAAGACTCAGCCCAGACGGCTCATATCGACTCTCTCGCATCCCTCGTGTCTTGGCTCGATTGATCAAAATCCGGAAAAGCCAGGTTTTAAAAGATGCCCGGCTCTCAAACCGATGGATGCCTTCAAACACCCCCATCCAGGTTTCCTGCACGACTTCCTCGGCCACAGCCCGGCTTGGGACATAGGACAGGGCTAATCGCACTAACGAACCGGAATACCAATCCATCACGGCCGCGAACACCTGTTCATCACCCTCTTGAAGAGCCCGAACCAACCCTGGCTCATCAAGCTTGAGCGTATCGTGCACCGTGGGGGGCAAGGGAGAAATAAGCAACCTCAGAAACGTTAAAGAGACACCAAACACTAGCCAGAGGATTATCCTTCGCCTGACAGCCACAATCAAGGATTCACGAAAAAGAAACCTCGTTTGGAAAAGCCTACCCTTCTCCAATAAAAATCGAAACCGGCCGGCAAAAATAGGGCGGCAGGGCAAATTGACCAAACGGCTTGTTCTAGGGAAGCAGGATTGAAAAAAAGAAGAGAGTAGGGATAATTGGTCAGAGACCCGGATGCGTTAGGTATCCTGGAAGATTTGGGCAAGAATGCCCGTTCGAGTGGTTGTTTTCGTTTTCTTGAGAAGATGACGAACATGTTCTTTCACCGTATGTTCGCTAATCTCCAGATGTCGAGCAATTTCTTTATTGGTCCATCCTTCACTGATATATTTCACAATTTCTACTTCTCGACTGGTCAATCGATATTGCTCCTTGGCTTGGGTAGACACCACCCGCCGTTCACGTCCGATTTTTTCCATGAGGATGAGCATACAGGCTTCATCTTTTTCTGTATGGGCCGCTAATGGAAACCCACGCAGTAATACCGGTGATTTCTCATCGCCGGTCACACGTCGCAACTCGTGTTGGGCTTCGGCCGTCTGCATCTCGGAACTGTCTAATAGTGTCCGAAGGGACTCACACAACTCCAAGACCTCGGCAGGCCACACACTTCGCTCCTCGGCATCATTCGTATTTCCCATGATCTGGCGACTTATCGTTTCGGCTTCGACGTTCATAAACAGCACGTCTCCTGACCCGGAGAAGAGCAACACGCCAGGAATTGATCGTCGATCGGCAATTGCCTGAAGCCGGGATAAACCACCACCCTGGGTGGACTCTGAAACAGTCGTACAAGGAATTCCGATAGATCGTCGACTCAAGGTGTACTCCCTGGATATGGCTATGTAGCCATGAAAATTTCCCTCGCAACAGCCTGCAAGGGAGCAATAACTCATCGGGCTTGAATGCCCCGCTACCGCTATCACTTTTCTTATTGAACTATTGTCGGATTGTGACAGGAGAAACTTAAATAAACAGAGGGGACAATGAAGAAAACATTCAAGATGCCACAGAAAACGGTGTGGCCATGGAGACAAAAACCTTTCCTGCGTATGGCTCATGCTCCAGGGAGAAAACATGAATCTCCCACGGAACATCCTTATTAAAGCGGCATTTCGATTCAAGGGAAACCACGCACCACCTGGCACTGCAGGTGCACGGTACCCACCCTCTTCCGCCTAAACCAAAGCAAGAGAGATTACAAATACTAAAAAATAAACGACTGGGACTTTGGACAGGCGACAAGGTCCAAACTACGCCAACACGACCATATACTGAAAGGCTTAAAACCGGGCAGCCGTTAAGGTCACATCCGCATCGCGCCATACCTGCCGAAACGATTGAAGAACGATTGTAGCCTCATCGGTTTTTCCCTGGGCGCGTAAACTCTGTTCCAATCCAAAAAGTGCCCACCCGTTTTGGGGATGATCCTGGAGATCTTCTCGAAAGGTGCGCTCAGCGTCGCCAGGTTTTCCAGCTTCGAGGAGCACTGCACCCAACACCTGACGGGACGGGAGATACCAATCCTTCGGTTCCGTATAATTCAATCCATCTTCAAGTTTGACGGCACGCTCCATTTGTCGTACTGCCTCCTCATAATTTCCATGGCCTGCCGCTATTTCTCCTGCTAAAACCGATTCCGCAATGGCCAGGATATCGACAATGTTATTCAGATCAAGAATGGTCAGGTTGGCCACAGCAGGGTCCCGCGCAATTTTCGCGAGTTTCATGAATTCCTGTTGGGAAGCCTCCAATTTCCCTTGACGCACCAATGCTAATCCCCGGGCATAATGCCAGATAGCCGTGGGATACAATAAATCCACTGGAGGTTCGGGCTCAGCGAGAATATCCAACCACTCCCCGAAGGCAATTTTGGTATAGAGGGGAATAATCCAAAAATGCTGAATGGTGCCGGCAATACCGGGAGCGCGCATCATCTCAGGCTTGACGGACGCCGCCGTCTCAAGAGCCGCCTGCATCGCCAATTGCTGTTGCCCGAGCTTCATCGCCGCAGCCCAGAGGAAATGTGAATTGTGGGGAACATAGGCTGCCGTATAGAGGCTTTCCTCGTGAGCATGGTTCAAATAGTGCTCATCAACCTTAACAGCATGTTGATTGGCCAATACGGCATCCCGATACCGCCCGACCCGAATATAGATATGGGCAGGCATATGGACGAGATGTCCTGAGCCAGGGACAAGAGCGGGTAATCGTTCAGCACTGGGCAGAGCCTTTTCAGGATGCGGCGAAGCTTCCATAATATGAATGTAGAGATGATTGGCCAGCGGATGACTGGCAGATTGGTCTAACACGGTCTCCAGCTTCGACACAATCTCCGGTGTCCAGGGTTTAGGCTCACCTCCCTTACTCCAAAAATCCCAGGGATGCAAATCCATCAGCGCTTCCGCCAACAATGCGCCAATGGTCGGGTCATCGGGAAACTGTCTACCCACAGCCCGCATCGCCTCGGCATAGGCCACGTCGAGTGGGGAACGATCGCGCATCACCTTTTTTGAGTAGCGCATCGCCAGCGCCTCAATAAGCGCGGCCTCTTTTTCGGTGGCCCGGTCTTTCAGCGCGACCGCCTTCTCCAGGGCCGCGAGGGCCTGTGGAACGACCGAAGGATCCATCGGCGCATTGATATTCGGACCGAGCACCAACGCCTCACCCCAATAACACATAGCACAGTTCGGGTCGCGGGTTTGAGCTTCCTTGAAAGATCGGGCCGCTTCAGCATGATTAAAACCAAAGGACAGGATGAGTCCTTGATCGAAATATCGCTGGGCCATCGATCCATTGGAAGAAATGGGAAAATGATATCTCCCTAAGCCCTCATGAAGCAGGACAGGCTCTGCGACCACTTGATTCGGAAAGGGCATGCCCATTCCGGCCAGAGCGACAATACCCAGGACCGTGAATACCTTTGAAAAAATCTGAAATTCCATATGACTCCTCCTCAATCGACAGACAGTGCCACAGCAATTGTATTATAAATCTTCTTCTCGCAAATGACATTTTTGGGGCAACAGGTTTTTTCTGGTGCTTTGTGCACCTCTTGCACTTTTCTGATTGACTACGCTCCACGGTTTGTCCCATATAATGTTCAGCAGCATTTTCCTTAAACGACCCGGCCGGAAAAAATTTTGCAGGCCAAGTCAGTTGACGATAAAGAACGTCTTGGAGACCTCGAAAGGATTGTGCCCATGACCTATTTCTATTTGTTCCTGGCAATTGTGGCGGAAGTGATTGCAACCAGTTCACTCAAAGCCGCCGACGGTTTCACCAAATTAGGCCCAAGCCTGTTAGTCGTCATTGGATATTTCGCGGCATTTTTTCTGTTAAGCCTCGTGTTGAGAAGCATGACGGTCGGCATCGCCTATGCCATTTGGTCCGGCGTCGGCATTGTTCTCCTGGCGCTCGTCGGTGCAGTCGCCTTTCGGGAAATTCCAGATACGCCGGCAGTCATTGGAATGGGATTGATCATCGCGGGAGTGATCGTCATTCATGCCTTTTCCCAAACTGTTCGGGTATAGTGCGCCCCCCCTCAGCCTATCGAGGTAGGTTTCCTTGGACCCAACCAACTGAATGGTGTGATCTTACACATCTCGGAGATACAAAAACACACCACTCTCCATTTTACTCTGCGCCGACCAGATTGATGAATCCGGAAAACCTTTCCGTCCTGACCTTGTTGAAACGTCATCATTACAAAATGGACCATATCTCCACCATTGGAACTCGAACGGGACATTGGTGTCCCACCGCCGATTCCTTCAATTTTTCAGGGAGTGTTGAATAATAAAAATTTTCGAAGGAAAATTTGCCCAGGATGAGATGACTCATTAAAGGCTCCGGGTCGGTTCAAAAAAGCATGCCCTGAGTTTTCCCGAAGGGTCCGTCCAGTCCTGTCCTGAGGATTCTCGAAGGAAAGACCGCAGCGGTTTTTACGCGCGGAGCGTACATGTAGTACGTGAGCACGGATAAATGGCGACCTGCCTGCGCGAAGCCGCTACGGCGGAGGCAGGGAACGCCGGTGACAGCTTTTTTCAACAGACCCTTTCAGGACTATACCCACCAGTCCCTTACGTCTGGCTAGTAGGTTCGCAAGGGCCGGCAGGTGAGACCAGGTGTGTTGGGTCCATATAACCACACACGAGTTCCATGACCCCAAACGATGAACTTTGTGTCAGGTCAAATCGTACTCATCTCTTTGATCCTGCTGATCGTTGCGCTCTGACCATTCGAGGAACGGTCATGTTCCCGTTTCCCCTTTACCGACCCGAATCTTTTCGCACAACCAACGATCACGGAAATCGACAGATTGGATTACAAAGGCTATGATCAACGGAAAAACTGGTAGAATGGGGCCATCGTCAACACCAAGTCTTGAATCATTAATCCGCAAACCGGAGATACCGTGCCCACCCGAACACCATTCACCATGCAGGGCTTTGCTTTTGCAGGATCCCGGGGGATTCGTCAGGTGAACATCAGCACCGAAGGAGGGGGATTCCTAATCGGCCGCGACCCTAGTTCGGCCACTTTCTGCCTACTCATGGGTTATGTGAAATTATCTATGGGAACTGCAAAGACCTGGTGACTTCCGTCCCTTGGCTCGAGCAAGGGGTGGAACAGGGGAACAACAATCCGCCCAAGAACATCCGCCAATTCCAGATGAGGCATCCGGCATGCAAGAAATAATCGCTTCAACCATTGAAAAACCGGACCCTGCCAACATTATGCAATGGATCACGGAATTTTCTAACCGGTCGATATGGCCCTTCATTC
>JAUIKP010000206.1 GCA_030430725.1 Nitrospiria bacterium | reverse complement strand
TGGACAACCCCAGAGCCGGAAGGTCCGTGTCGCATTCCGGACTGATACGCAGGCCATCATCACTCAAGGACTACAGGAACACGACCAGGTCGTCGTCCCATCCTTTCAAACCGAAGAGGCTCGCCGTTAACGCCGGAAGTGGGGTTGGCTATGTTGATTGACCTCAACCACATCTTCAAAATTTACCAAGCGGGACATGTCGAGGTCCCGGCCTTAATCAATATCACGCTCCAGATTAATAAGGGAGAATTTGTGGCCATTATCGGACAGTCTGGAAGCGGCAAAACCACCCTTCTGGATATTATTGGCTGTTTAAGTCGCCCGACGAATGGCGAGTATTGGCTGGATGGGGATTTGGTCAACACCCTTCCCGATTCCCGCTTAACCGGCATCCGTAACAAAAAAATCGGGTTTATCTTTCAAACCTTCCATTTACTTCCGCGGAAGACCGCCTTGGAAAATGTCCAACTTCCTCTGATGTATGCGGGCGCCTCACGAACGGTCCAACACGACATTGCACAGACATTATTAACCAAGGTCGGCCTGCAAGACCGCCTTCGCCATTACAGCAATCAGTTATCGGGAGGCCAACAGCAACGCGTGGCGATCGCGCGTGCACTCGCCAACAGTCCGGCGCTTCTCCTGGCGGACGAACCCACGGGTAACCTGGATAGTCAATCAGGCAAAGACATTCTTGCGCTCTTTGAACAACTGCATCGTCATGGACAAACCATCGTGATGATTACCCATGATCCGCTCATCGCACAGCAGGCGGAACGCCGCGTCACTCTGGCTGATGGCAGAGTCGTGGCTGATGAGTACATGCATCAATCCCTACCCGTACCGGGATAAGATGATGTTACGTTCAATTTTCCTGGACGCGCTCAAAAATCTTTCAGGGAATGCGCTGCGTTCTGGGCTTACTATGTTGGGAGTCATTATTGGCGTCGCCGCGGTCATTACCATGATTGCCATTGTGGAAGGCGGACAAGTCTGGCTGGTGAATTCGCTTGAGCGCATGGGCACCAATTTGCTGTTTGTCTGGAAAAAGCGGTTGACCGTTGAAGAACGGCAGCTCTTTGCGGGCAGAAATACGGAACTCCGTTATGACGACGCTCTGGCCATTCAAACACGTTTTCCGGATCTGGTTGTTGCTCCCATTCTTGAGCTGGATGGTCAATTAAAAGCAGGGGATCGTGACTACAGCGGACGAATCACGGGCACCTCTCCCGAATATAGCCAGATCCGAAACTTTCGCCCCGAATCCGGACAATTTGTCTCATCCATCGACATCAAAGAATGGAACCGTTCCGTGGTATTGGGGCATACCATTGCCGAAGTGTTGTTCGGATCCCAATCCGCCATCGGAGAGGGCGTAAAAATCGGCGATCAACGATTTACGGTAAAGGGTATTATGGAGCCCAAGGGGGAGATTTACGGGCACGATTACGACGAAATGGTGATCATTCCTATCAGCACGGGCCTGCGGTTTTTCCAGGGATCCGACAAAATCCGATCAATGATCATTCATGTACCTGACCGGCAGCGCATGGATGAAATCTCCCAGGCACTGCATCAATTTCTGGTTCAACGTCACGAAGGGGTAGACGACATTCATATCCGGAATCAGGGAGAATTTCTGAGTGCGGTCGACCAAACCCTTTTGACCTTCCGGCTGGTTCTTGGAGGTATTGCGGTGATTGCCCTCCTCGTCGGCGGCATTGGCATCATGAACATCATGCTCGTGACCGTCACCGAGCGAACCAGGGAGATTGGGCTACGAAAAGCCATTGGGGCCAGGCGGCAGGATATTCTGTTGCAATTCCTTATTGAGTCCACGACCATTAGCGTGATTGGCGGAGCCATTGGCATTTTTGTGGGCATTCTCGCAGCCTATGGCATTGGGGATATTGTCGCTCGGGCCATGCCGGGTGGAGGAGACTGGGGAGCAGTGGTTCAGCCGACCGCCATTGCCATTGCGTTTGCCTTTGCGGTCGTCGTCGGAGTGGGTTTCGGTCTCTTTCCCGCCATGAAAGCCTCGAAACTGGAGCCCGCCGAAGCTTTGCGCTATCAATAAGTTTCAAGAATGCCAGCACTTTTTTTCTAGAACCGGCCCCACCGTCCACCATTGCCAAGCTGTGATACCTCAGAAAGAACGAGCCGCAGGATTAGCTTTCCTCCCGATATTCACCACTATCGGGTTTTACCTTCTACCCGCAAACTGGCAACTCCACATTCCCGTCCAGTTCGCTCCACAACTGGTGGCCTATGGCGCCTTAAGCGCCTGGGCATATAAAAATGGGAATCTGCTCCCCAAACTCGGGCTGGGATTCAATACTATTCAATCAGGGGTTACCCGCGGGATTGTCATTGGTCTCACGCTGGGAATACTGAATACCGGGATCATCGTATTCGTCATGCCTGCATTGGGAGTGGACATCCATTTTCTCTCTCAGACCCCTCATGCCCAGGTTCCGTTTTGGTTTATGATGCCATGGTTTATCATCCTGATTGCTATGGGGGTGGAATTGAATTTCCGCGGATTTCTCCTGGGTCGACTACTGGTATGGTTTCAACATGTGCGTCAACCCGATCACCCCTCGACCACTACGATTCGCCTGCGAACTTTTGTTCCCTTATCCCTCTCAGCTCTGACGTTTTCATTTGATCCCTTTATGGTGTCGACATTTCGTGAATTACATTGGATTGCCGTATGGGATGGCCTGGTGTGGGGATGGCTATGGATGCGAATGCACAATCTTTATACGGTCATCGCCGCTCATGCGGTAGAAGTGATCCTTCTCTATCTCATCGTACGGGAAATATTGATATGACCCCCTCGTTTTCCCCTCACCTGGTGAATCATCCCTTTGGGGACCCCGGCCTCTATGTCGATATTCGTTGGAGCCGGCGCGCCTTGCTCTTTGACCTAGGAGATAACGTGTCTTTGAATCCGACCCAACTTTTACGGGCGCAGGATATTTTCATTTCACATACGCATATGGATCACTTTATCGGATTTGATCGGCTCATTCGTGTGGCCCTGGGTCGCGGGAAACACCTTCGATTGCATGGTCCACCGGGCCTCATTGAAAATATTCACGGTAAACTACGTGGCTATACCTGGAATCTGGTGGATGGGTATCCACTCACCATCGAAGCCAGAGAATATCACCCCACCCATATTCAACCCGCGCATTTTCATGCGAAGGACGCCTTCGCCTGTAAACGGGAAACCGGAATCCCAGGCGATCATTCGCACATCTTTCCGGTTCTTCAAGAGCCGGCTCTTTGCATCAAAGCCGTCGCGCTCAACCATCGGATCCCTTCCCTGGCTTTTTCCCTGGAAGAACCCTTTCACATCAATATTAAGAAAGCCCGACTGCATGAAGCAGGCCTTCCCGTGGGCTCCTGGCTCAAGGAAGTCAAACAATTAATATTAGATGGCGCACCGGATTCACACGTTTTTTCCGCCACATTGTATATCGAACACCGGAAAGAAGAACGCGTATTTGATGTGGGCACGATGAAACGCGAATTTACCACCATCACCAAGGGGCAAAAAATCGCTTATGTCGTTGATTGCCGATATGATACCGACAATGAGCAGCGGATCATACAGTTATGCCAAGGGGCCACAACTTTATTTTGCGAGGCACCCTTTTTAGAAGCCGACCGGGACAAGGCTGCCAATCGCTACCACCTCACGGCCCGTCAGGCAGGAATCCTAGGACGAAAAGCCGGGGTACAACAATTGGTCGTCTTTCATTTTTCCCCCAGATATACCGGGCAGGGGGACAAACTTTACCAGGAGGCCATGGAGGCCTTTCATGAACAGCCATCACACATGACATGAGGAGGGACGATGCCGGAATGGGTCAGATATGGGTTGTATTTTGTCCTGGGAGGAACGTTAGTCAGTGTCTCCACGTATCTGGGAAGCCATGGGAGGGGGTTCCTGGCTGCCTTGGCCAGCACTCTGCCGGTCATCAGTGGAGTGACCTTTATCCTCATCTTCATCAATGCCGGATCGCCTCCGACCATTTCATTTGCCAAACACATGATTTGGCTTTCTCCCCCATGGTTTGTCTATGTAGGAGCGATGATTGCATTTGTCCCCAAGTTAGGCTTTTGGCCGGCATATGGTTTGGCGATCGCCCTATACGTGGCGGGAGTGGGGCTGACCCGACTGTTTCTTGATTAGCAGGAAATTTCTTCGGCATTGCGCAATCACAATCGAAAGGTCTTTGGAAAATCATCTGGACGGGCCTAAAGGACAAATATGGCGGAATTCATTAAACCGATTATTCACGCATTTTTAGTCTGTGACACCATTATCATCGATAGCCTGACAGGGAAAAAGAGCATCATCGGGGCCTTTACTCATCTCTGGGCCAAGACATTTCCATGCCAGCACCCGCAGGTCGGCGTCTATTTTTCGCTCACCGATGCGGAAGGCCGGTACGCATTCGAAATCCAACTGGTGTACCTTGATCAAGACCAGATTGTCGGCAAAGGTTCCCTCCCGCCAATTGACATTTCCAACCGGTTAACGACCCAGGACTTCGGCGTGAATATCCCCTATCTCGTATTTCCAGGGCCGGGACGGTATGAGTTTCGCCTGTATGCCGATGGTCATTTCATCACCCAAAAGGATTTTCAGGTCATTCAACAAGAATCCGCCCCCTCGTCGCCACAGTCCTGAGTTCACATCAGCTTTTTCGTCTCACAAACACATCTATCGACTCCCCCTTCCCATGGAAAGGGGACGGGAAAATCCGGCAGGACCCATTCCACGATCCGGACAACTTGATCACTATCAGCAAAATTCACTTAGCAGAAATACGCCCTTCCCGGCTGAATTCGACAAGAAGTAGCCACATCGTCCACTAATCTCTGCATCACACTCAGTTTCCTGCGTTTTACCTTTTCCCTCTATGCTCCGATGAACTACCCGGTAAGAGCCGGCCAACTGCCCGGGGCCCCAATCAAAATGTCAGACCACATGGGAAAGACCTGTCTCATTATAAAAACTGGACCAAATTCAACTTCAGCATGGGAGATTTGAAATGGCTGCATCGCACCACCAACAACGGAAGCTACGACTGACCTGCCTGTTCCTCCTAATCCTCTTGGTAATAGGCTCTGGGACAGCCCAAGGCCAGGTGGTGGGAGACGGGTACAACAATAGCCTGATATACAAAATCCAATCTGATACGAATACCGTCTATATTTTGGGATCAATCCATGTGTTGGCCGAAGAATATTATCCTCTCACCAGATCCTTCTCCTACGCCTATTACAATTCGCAGAAGGTCATCTTTGAGATAGACCCAGACATCTTGTTTTCCTCCGACTCCTTTACCAAATACGAAAAACAGTACACTTTCCGAAATGGACAAACACTGGAAACGGTGCTCTCACCAAAAACTTACGCGCTGGTCAAACAGAAGATTCAAGCCATCGGAGGGAACATTCAGGATTTTCAACCATACAAACCCTGGGTGCTCTATCTTACGTTAAGCGGACGATTGGATTCCTCAATAGATTTCCGGCCTGAATTAGGAATTGAAAATCATTTCTATCGCATGGCCAAGGATGCCGGAAAACCCACGGGCGGGCTGGAAACCATTCAAGACCAATTAAATGTGTTCGACACCCTTCCGATTAACATCCAAGATGCTCTTCTTCAGGAATCACTCACCGCCAGCGGTTCAAAGGAACGAGAACAAGCTTTTTTCCATATGGTGAAGGATTGGCACCAGGGAAATCTCAACGGGTTGGAACAATTGGTAGAGTCATTCAAAACCTACCCGCTGTTCTACAAAAAACTTCTCGTCCAACGCAATCAGAACTGGATTCCCCAAATCGAATCGTTATTACAAGAGGAGAAAAACGTTATGATTATCGTGGGTGCGGCTCACCTCGCGGGAAAAGACGGATTACTCGCGCTGCTGACCGAAAAAGGCCACCACATTGAACGCGTGTCGTATGCCCGGCCCTAGAACAGCAAGGGAGAGTCCCGTTACGACCGATCAGCATCGGCCATGCCCTTTCGGGCTATCCAATCAATGATCTGCGGGCTCATCAATTTCATCCACCGACCCCACTTGCCTCTCCAGGATGTAAACACCAGTCGTTCCCGCCTGGTCATTCCCTTTATAATCATGCCCGCACATTTCTCTGCGCTTAGGAATCTGG
>JAUIKP010000205.1 GCA_030430725.1 Nitrospiria bacterium | reverse complement strand
ATGACGAGCTTCCCTGGGGTTGGGAAACGATGGCTCGATGGATAAGCGGAAGCGAAGCTCGTGTGAGAAAGTTGGCGGCGGCTAATGCAGACATTTCACTCATGGAAATGCTCCTTTCCTTAAGGTCTTGTCGGTGGAGTATCCGGAATTCTTGACCCATATTCGCCGGATAATTCAGGAGACCTTCTTTATACGTGCGGTCATGATCAGGAAAAGTTGTCGTCCTGTAACTATAGAATGCCAATGGCATTCAGGAGGACTATAAACACAGCAATGGGGGCAATGTAACGGACGAGAGACTGCCAGGCAAGGTAGAGGTTGGGATTATGAATGTTGAGTTCTGATTGGGTGCTTTCGGCCTTCATGAGCCATCCGGCAAAGATGGCAATGAGAATCCCACCCAGCGGAAGCATAAGATTGGAGGTCACAAAATCTAACAGGTCAAAAAAGGTGAGTCCGAAAATTTTGATTTCTGCCCACCAGTTGAATGACCAGACTGTTCCGAGACCAAACAGCCAGGTGATGGCGCCTGAATACAGGGAGGCTTTGATTCGGGTTAATCCAAAAGTTTCAATGAGCCATGTGACCAGGGGTTCGATTAAAGAAATCGACGATGTCCAGGCGGCAACAAGCAAAAGAATGAAAAAAAGCGAACCGAAGGCGAGGCCGCCAGGCATGTTGCCAAACGCGACGGGCAGAGTTTGGAAAATGAGACCTGGACCGGAGCCTGGTTCCATATTGTTCGCAAATACGATGGGGAAAATGGCCATGCCTGCTAATAAGGCAACAACGGTATCAGCTAGGCCAATGATAATTGAGGTGGAGGCAATTGAAGTGTCCTTGGGAACATACGAGCCGTAGATCATGATGGTGCCCATTCCCAGACTGAGACTAAAGAAAGCTTGTCCCATGGCAGTCAACATGCTCGCGCCGGTCAATTTACTGAAGTCCGGTGTAAAGAGAAATTCCAGACCTTTGCCAAAAAACCCCGTGGTCATGCTATAGGCGACCATGAGCAGCAATAGTAGGAAAAGAGTCGGCATGAGAAAGTGTATTGCTCTTTCCAACCCCCCTTTGACCCCTCCCGCCACGACAGTTATGGTCAGGATTATAAATACTGTATGCCAAATGAAGAGCGTGGTTCCGTCCCCCACGAAATTGTTAAAGGTGTCTGCAGCAAATTGGCCCGTGGTCCCGCTGAAAGTCCCTGTACCTGACTTGAAGATATAAGCTAGCGTCCACCCGCCAATGACACTGTAGTAGGAAAGAATCAGCATGCCCGCCAAAGTGCCTGACCAGCCAACAATTTGCCACCATTGGGTGGTGTTTGTTTCTTCCGCCAGTACTTGCATGGAACGAATTGGTGTGGAGCGTCCTCTCCGGCCTAACAAAATTTCGGCCATCATCAGGGGGATTCCCAGGGCTGCCACGCAGAGGATATACACCAGAACAAATGCACTACCTCCATTTTGTCCCGTGAGGTAGGGAAATTTCCAAATATTGCCTAACCCCACGGCCGCACCGGTGGCCGCAAAGATGAAGGTCCACCGGGAGGACCATTGGCCATGCATCGATTGTCGATCAGAAATATTCATTGAGGATTTGATTCTTATCGGAGATCCGGGGAGGGAGTGTAGTGCAGGTGTCAGGCACTTTCAAGGTCCTTGGAATATGTTTGGGAGAGAAGACCGTGTCTGACTTGAGATGTCCATCCTGTCTCACTATAGTGTCGTCTAATTCTGTTTCTACTATTGTGTTTTTTGCGGGGCAAGTTGGAAGGATTTATTAATGAGTGACGAACAACGAAATCGGAAAGTGATTGCTCTGGCCCCGATGCCGCCGGAAAAATCTGCCTATGCCCTGGCTCGATATAGTCGTTCACCGGATTCTATTGAAGAGAGTCTGCGATGGGTCCATTCCCATTCTTCCGAAAAGTTTTGGGAGCAGTTTTATTTTGCCTATGGGCACGGCTCGATTGCCGATCTGGGTCATGCAACGGTGTGTTTCGAACAAATCTCCGAACTGGCGGCTATTCGTCTTGAGGATGAACCTCTGTGGGATGGGCAGGCCAAATCCAGCCGCTATCAAAACTTTGCGGCAGCTGGCTGTTACGTACCCAACGAGATTGCCAACTCGGAAGTAGAAGGCGAATATCGAGGCATCCTTGGCAGCCTCTATAACATTTATCGGTTGTTGAAAGATCCGATCCAAACCCATTTGGGGAACCAGTATCCCAGACCGGTGAATATGAAGCCCGCAGATTATGATCGGACTATCGGTGCTCGAACCTATGATGTCATTCGCTATCTGCTTCCCCTGGCGGCCATGACGAATGTCGGGCAGGTGGTAAGTATTCGCACATTGGAAAAGCAAATCACGCGTTTGCTGTCTGCTCAATTGCCGGAACTGAAGGGAATTGGAGAAGATCTAAAGAATGCGTGCGCCAAATCACCATCAACGGTATGGGCCGAGTTGCATCAAGAAAAGACCCAAGGGTTAGAGCCATTGGCGCCAACCTTAGCCCGGTATGCGGAGGCTAATGAATATCAAGGTTCGGTATACAGGGATGTGCTTCGCCAGGTGAAAGGGCGACTCAAAAAGGCCGGCTATGATGACCCGCAATCGTGGAAAGGCAGGGATCAGCCGGTTGATTTGCTGGAACCGCATGCGCCATTGGATGAATTAGTGACCACGCTGGTGTACCGGGTGAGCCATGCCCCTTACCGATTCCTCCTTGAGTGGGTACAACAGTGGCCAGAGAAAGAGAAACAGGACGTGGTCGATGCCGCGCTACGCGGTCGAGGTCCCCATGACGACTTGATTAAGGAATTTCGATCCGGGTATGCCTTTGTCTTTGATATTCTGATGGATATCGGTGGATGGCGGGATATGCACCGGCACCGACGTTGTCAGCAGATTCAGCAAAACTTTACAACGATTCACGGGTATGAGGTGCCGTCGGTTTTGGCGGAGGCAGGGGTGGAGAGAGAATACCGACAAGCCATGGAAGCCGTGCGACTGGATATTGAGCGGTTGCGTTCCAGCAATCAGGAGGCAGCTCTTTATGCCATTCCATTTGGGTTTCGTGTTCGGTGCTTGTTTAAAATGGATTTTGCGGAAGTTGAATATATTGCCAAATTGCGGTCCGGGGTAAAGGGCCATTGGTCATATCGAACTGTGGCTTGGCTAATGAAGCAAAAAATGCTTGAGCGACATCCGTATCTCGGAAGCCTCATGGAGGCCACGTCACCGGATATTGAAGATTCTCTGACACGTTAGCGAAGGAACGGGAATAGACATTATTGAACTTGATTAGATTATAAGGATGGGTATGCGTGTGGATTATGAGCGTGTAATTAACGACGCCATTTGCCAGGGAGAATGGGATGTGGTCTACGCAGAGGCACGACAGTGGTCTGAACAGGCTGATTGCGGGCCTTTACCGTATTTCGCGCTGAATGTCGTATGTATGTTGCGTGGGAATTTTGCCGAAGCCTGGCAAGTCTATCCTCGGGCATTTGGCAAAGAGGCTGATGTACAATTGCTTCAGGAGTGGATGGCGCGATTGCGGGTTCAGGGGTCGGATGCGCCGAATTTTTTGTTATTTGAAGGAGTGTTTTATACGCAATCAGGACGGTTGGATGAGGCGGTGGGCAGTTATGAACAGGTTGGAGCTTTGGCTCCCCACTCTCCTTATCCATACTTTTTCCTGGCGCAGATTTATGAGTCCAAGGGCCGCATTGATCAGGCTGTTAAGGCCTACCGCGAAGCAATTAAGCGGGACCCTTCATATGTGGCGGCTCGCCTGAAACTCGGGGTGGCCTATCAGGAGCAAGGGCAATTGGAAATGGCCATTCCCCAATATCGGGAAGTTTTAAAGCTCCGTCCCGATGATTCTTTTGGGCATACCAATCTGGCCTGTGCCTTGGCAGAACAAGGTAAAATTGAGCCGGCGATTGAAGAGTATAAAAAGGCCTTGCAGATTAATCCTCATGATGCTGAAGTGTATTTCGCTTTGGGAGGCCTTTATGAAAACAAGGGGCGACTGGATTTAGCGAAACGACAGTACGAAGAAGCCCTTCGATTGGAACCGAATTTCGCTCCGGCCGCGACCGCGATCGGCTGGTTTTTATATGACAAGGGGCAGGACGATTTTGCCATGGATTATTTTAGTCAAGCCCTCAAAGCGAACCCTGATGATGCCCAAGCGACATTCGGTGTTGGTCGGATCTATGAGGAAAAGCGCAAGCCGGAGCTAGCAGTGCAGCATTATCAGCGGGCGCTGTCTTTAGAAAAAGACCCGGACAGGAAGATGCGCATTCTCAATTTTATGGATAAATTGCTTGGATAGATTCAATAGTTGTAGGGAACCGATGGGTATGAGGCATTTTTCGAAAGCGTTGTGAAGTTATTGCTGTCGAAAGAACTCTTGAAGGACCGAAATTTGAGGGTTGAGGTCTCCGGAGTTTCGTACTTCCTGGCGGATTTGTTCTTGTAAGTAAGATGAGTATCCCACTTTGTTGACGAAAGTTCCAAAAAATTGATCAGGAGGAACCGTTGTATGCTTTTGCAATTCCTCAACAATATCATCACTGATTGGGATTAAGGTGCTCCCGATATGGAGGATGACTTTATAGTAATGCCCTTCCCCACGATGTTCTAATCTCAGACCCGTTTGTGTTCCCAATTTGTTCTCCAACCTTCTTGAAAATCTAAGAAAACCTTCTCTAATGGCCGGTCATTGTATGGTATCTAAAATTGGAATGACAAGGTTCCGTCCTCTTCTTGACTGGTCTAGGACCCTGTGCTAGCGTACCCTCTTTTTCACGCTGGTGAAGTCAGTAATTCAATATGTATGACGCCAGTTTAGGTATGGAGGACAAGTCAAATAATGGCCCGGTTATATAATTTTAGTGCGGGTCCGGCAATCTTGCCGGAGGAAGTGTTAACGCAGGCTCAGGCCGAATTGCCGGATTGGCATGGCTCCGGTGCATCAATCATGGAAATGAGCCATCGTGGGAAAGAGTTTGTCTCGGTGGCTGCCGAAGCCGAGCAGGATGTCCGTGATTTATTAGGGGTGCCCGGTAATTATAAAGTGCTTTTTTTGCAGGGCGGGGCATCCACGCAATTTGCAACCATTCCCATGAATATCTTACGTGGAAAAAGTAAAGCTGATTATATTTTGACTGGTGCTTGGGGCAAAAAAGCCATAAGCGATGCTAAAAAATATTGTGTCGTCAATCTTGCGGCATCTTCCGAAGCCGATAACTTTACCAGTATTCCACCATTTGAAGGTTGGGCATTAAGTCAGGATGCCGCCTATGTGCATTATACGCCCAATGAGACGATCGGTGGCGTGGAGTTTCATTGGGTTCCAGATACCGGCGAGGTGCCGTTGGTTGCCGATTTCTCATCTACGATTTTATCGCGTCCCATTGAGGTCAGTCGGTTCGGAATTATTTACGCTGGTGCACAAAAAAATATTGGGCCAGCTGGCTTAACATTAGTGATTGTGCGGGAAGACCTCATTGGAAATGCATTGCCTATTACACCAAGCGTGTACGATTATGCCAAACAAGCCGAAGCAGATTCTATGTTGAATACACCGCCAACCTATGCGTTGTATATTGCGGGTTTGGTGTTTAAATGGTTAAAAAAACAGGGCGGACTTTCGGCGATGAGTACCATCAATCAACGAAAGGCCGGTAAACTCTATGCAGCAATTGATGAGTCAAGTTTTTACCGAAATCCGGTAGAAAAGGCCTCTCGTTCCTGGATGAACGTCCCCTTCGTCTTGGCCAACCCGGATTTGGATAAATCCTTTCTTGCAGAAGCGAAAGAGGTGGGATTAACGACACTCGAAGGTCACCGCTCCGTTGGCGGGATGCGCGCCAGTATTTATAACGCGATGCCTGAAGCTGGTGTTGATGCGTTAATTGACTTTATGGCGGACTTCGAAAAACGGAAAACCTAACGCCTCCACGGAAATATGGTTGCACATGACCCGCCAAAAAAAATGGTGTGGATGGATTTGCGACAACCCTGTGTGTGAATGAGATGCCCCATAAAATGGCCAGAGTGCTCAAGTGTCCTCGTGAGAATTAACGTGGGGCTTACCCTATATTTGGATATATTGGAGATACTATGAATATTTTAGTGAGTGACAGCCTTTCCCCTAAAGGAGTCGAAGTCTTAGAGCGGGCCGGATTTTC
>JAUIKP010000204.1 GCA_030430725.1 Nitrospiria bacterium | reverse complement strand
TGGGCGTATCGGATGTAGTTCGTGGCAGATTCTTTGATCCACTGCACTTCAACATCCGTCAACAGGCGTTTCACGTTGGCCGGAGATCCCATGACCAGGCTCCTCGAGGGTATGTGGATATTCCGGGTAATTAAGGCTCCGGCGCCAATAACACAGTCTTCTTCGATTACAACGCCGTCCATGATGATGGCTCCCATGCCAATCAGCACTCGATCATGAATCGTGCATCCATGGAGGACCACATGATGGCCGACGGTGATGTCATCCCCAAGAGTCAGGGGGTGGGTGTCATGCGTTACATGCAACAGGCAGAGGTCCTGAATATTGGTCCGATGACCAATGCGGATAGAATGCACATCCCCCCGTATGACGGCATGAAACCAGACGCTCGATTCCGATCCGACGGCCACATCGCCGATGACGACGGCCGTGTCTTCGATAAACGCGCTGGTCGCGACTGTGGGGGCTATCCCACGATATGTTCTTAACATGAGTGCGGTCCTTTCCCCGAATGGAGTATCTCCCTGTGAGGACGTGGGGTGAAGGTTAAAGGCGAATGAGCATGGCGCCGATAGCCAGTCCTGTGAGAACAATGAGGATGGTAAGGTACGTCGTCACGCTCCGGTCGGAAATCCAATCGGTTTGCCAATGTTGCGGATAGGTGGTTTTTCCTGAAAAACCCCGGTCTTCTTGATACAGTCCCATGCCCCTCTCGAATTCAATTAATTGTTGTTTGGCCATTCGGTGTCGAGTGGCTTGTTGAAGGATCAGATAAACTACAAACCCAGACAATATGACCACACTGGAGATGGTCAGCCATCGCATGGTGGAGTCGTGGTGTCCAGGGGAAATGATCGCGAGGATCATGATCAAGAATACTAATACTGTATTGTGGAATACCGACAACCGACTCATGTATTCCCGCCGCCGGAGCACCTCGTTTTTAAATAACGGATAGAGCATTCGAATGATTTCGAGTTGCGCTTGGGATAATTCCCGGTTGGTGTGTGGTGAGTCAGGCATAAATCGGGTCCGGTCGCCTCAAAAGAGTGGCAGATGAGCGATCATCCACTCGGCCAAATGGGTGGTCATGAGACGAAAATCTTCAGGCCGTCCGAATTGATGGTTCGCACCGGGAATGAGACGAAAATCCTTGGGCACATTCAGAGACGTCAGTAATCGATCAATCTGATGGACGGGAATGATTTCGTCTTGATCCCCATGCACAATTAAAGTTGGAGCTTGAATGCGCGAAGCGGAGTTGAAGCCGTTATAGGTGAGACATTCCTCGAAAAAGGCATACGGCAAAGGTGTCGGAAATTCGCCACCGAAGACGTCAGGTATGTGGTCGGTGCGTTTCCATCGTTCCATGGCGTCTGCTCCCAATTCCCGGCGAAGCACTTCAGAAAAATCGACCACGGGACATTTCAGGCCCAAGGCTTTGAGGTGAGGATACCGGGGGGCCGAAAGGAGGGCCATGAATCCACCAAAACTGGATCCAATGAGTCCGAGAACCTTCATGGATCTTTCGGCGAGAAAGTAGACGGCCGCATCCAGTTGTTCCTCACATTTTTTGATGCGGAGGTGTGACAATGACTCCGGTGAGTCACCCATCCCATACCAATCGAATCTGAGCGCCGCAATGGATTGAGGAATAAGAAGGTCCGTCAGCCGCCGGTTGGTTCGACTGTTTTTATCGGAGGGAAATCCATGACAAAGGATTACGGCTCGATTCGTGGAAGCGGCCGGTTGAGCGAAAATCCCTGTCGTCACGATGCCGGATGAACCGGTAAAGCTGACAGGAGATTCAGTTCTCCCGTCCCAGCCTTCTGTGGGTGATGCGGTCTCCACGAGTCGGCTATGCTTGCAGAAAGTAGAAGTGGTCGGTAGGGCCATTTCCCTGGCCAAGAGGAAGGCCGTGACGAATGGCTTCAGCTGTATAGTGTTTTGCGGCCTCAATCGCGTCAGGGATAGGTTTCCCCTTGGCAAGGTTGGCGGCAATGGCAGAAGCCAGAGTACAGCCGGTTCCGTGAGTCGTATTAGTCTGAATAAATTCCCCCTTAAACATGCGGAAAAATCTGCCGTCGTAGAGTAAGTCGGTTCCCGGCTGTTCCAACAGGTGCCCGCCCTTGATCAGGACGTGTTGGCAGCCAAATTGATGAATGACTTTCGCAGCCTCTCTGGCATGGGCCAGAGACTTAATGGAGAGGCCGGATAACATTTCGGCTTCGGCAATATTGGGTGTCAGTAGGGAAGCCTGAGGAAGCAATTCGTTTTTCAGTGTGGTCATCGCTTCCTGTTCCAGCAGTGGATATCCTCCTTTTGCGACCATAACCGGATCAACGACCAGGTGTTCGAGATGTTGTTTGGCCAGATTCCGACTGACTGTTGTGATGATGTCGGAGGTCGCCAGCATCCCGGTTTTAATCACGGGGACAGTAATATCGGAGAAGAGCGCATCCAGTTGTGCGGTAATAATGGAGACAGGCAAATGAAAAACGGCAGAGACGCCACGCGTATTTTGTGCGGTAATGGACGTCAACACCGACATTCCGAACACCCCGTTCGCAGACATGGCTTTGAGATCGGCTTGAATGCCAGCTCCTCCACTAGAATCAGAGCCGGCTATGGTGAGAACAGCTTTTTTCATGGGTTTCAGCAAATGGGGGTATTTTGACCGACAGTAAGTTTAGCATGTCATATTCTGATGATCCAGAGAAGATCTATTCTTATGATTTGTAAGCGTGGAGAGCCTGCTGTTCCAGCTTATGTCTGAGTACATGGTGTTTTGAAGTGTTTTTTCTTGACATTATAGAAAAAATATTTCATGGTGTTTGATTATAGAGTCACTCCTTGAGGAGCTGGTCATTCTGGGCTTTTCAAGGATAGATGCTGTATGGAATCTCCCAATCCTTCAAAGTCTTCTCCTCCTTCCGATGAAGAAGTTCATCGGGAACGTTTGGGAGATCTGACCCTCTCCCTTGGGTCTTCCCAGGGGGCACCTGGACAATTATCTTTGGAGTCTGAAGCTTCGAGGCACAATACCCGATTGCGCGAGACTCGCCAATCCAACCTATCGCCAATTAACCCACAACCTGATTTGCATGAGGAATTGAATGCTCTACGTCAGCAAGTGGATCGGTTCATTCTCGCCTCTCAGGGGTCCCGTGAGGGGTTATGGGTGGCCGAAATTTGTCCTGATATTCCCTGGTATTCCCCAGATTGTCCGGTGTGGTATTCCCCTCAGTTTATCGCAATGTTGGGATATGACGAATCTGAGTTCCCTGGAGTGTTGGGGAGTTGGGAGCAACGGTTACACCCTGAAGATCGGGAGCGAGTGTTTGAGGCTTTAACCAATCATATTGAAAAGAGGATTCCCTACCATGTGGAGTCGCGGTTACGCACGAAATCAAAGGGCTATCGTTGGTTTGAGGCCACCGGCGAGGGAACTTTTGATGCCGATGGCCGTTTGCTTCGAGGGGGAGGAACCATACGCGATATCACGGAGCGTAAGTTGGCTGATGACATATCAAAGCGGAACCACGCTTTGTTAGATGCTGTCCTTAAAGAAATGAGTGATGTGGTCTATGTCAAGGACCATGATGGTCGGTACCTCCTGGTGAATCCTTCGGGTGTGGAGATTATGGGAAAAGCCATCCATGAAGTCATTGGAAAAACCGATCAGGAAATATTTGGCACCAATCCGCATGCCTTGTTTGTCGAGGGGGATGACCACGTGATGCAATCTGCGGGGACTCAGGCATTTGAGGTTGAGGTCCATGAGCAGCATCCTGTGTCCCGAACGTTTTTAGTAACGAAAGACTCGTTTGGGTCTTTACCTGATGGCCAGAATGGGGTCTTGGGTTTTGCTCGCGATATTACGTTTAGAAAAGCCGCTGAGCTCATCATTCAGGAACGAGAAAAACGTTTCCGGGCCATTATGGAAAATGCCTATGATTTGATTACGGAAGCCGATTCAGAAGGACGATTCCTCTATGTGAGCCCAAATTTTAAAGAAACTCTTGGGTACAGCTCCCAAGATCTGCTTGGCACGAGCGTCTTTGTCCCGGTTCATCCTGAAGATCGAGACAGGGTGGTGGAGGAGTTTTGCCAGGGGATGAAGACCCACGGCTCCGGCCGTTCGGTCTACCGTTATCGCCATCAAAATGGGGAGTACCGTTGGTTTGAAAGCACTGGGCGAGCTTTTCAAACAGCGCTCGGGGAACTGCGAGCTGTCGTCATTTCTCGAGATATTACACAGAGAAAACAATGGGAAGATGCGCTGGAGGCGATTGTCAAAGGCAATGTGATCCCGGGCTCTCCAAATTTTTTTGAAGTTCTGGTTGGTGAACTGGCGAAAGCGCTCCAGGTGCCCATGGTGTTTTTGTCCGAGCGAATTGAGCAAAATGTCAGTAAAGCCAGGACTTTGGCTTTTTGGAGCCAAGACCATTTTGAGCCTTCATCCGAGTATGACTGTCTTGGTGGTCCTTGCGAACAGGTGTTTCAGGGTAATCCTGTGGACCTGCCTTCCGGTGTTCAACGCCTCTTTCCACGGAGTGAAACGATTCGAACTCTGGGAGTTGAGGCGTATTATGGAACTCCTCTTTTTAATTCCAAGAATGAGGTGGTGGGAAATCTAGCGCTCTTGGATGCGAATCCGCTTGTTCTTTCCTCTCAAGGCCATAATCTCCTAAAGATTTTTGCGTCACGGGCAGGAGCGGAACTTGAGCGCAAGCGGGCGCAGGAAGAAGTGCAAAACAGCCAGGACCAGTACCGGGAACTCTATGATCAGACCCCATTAATTTATTTTACGGTGAATAGTCAGGGCCGCATTCTCTCCGTGAATCAATATGGCGCTCAATTGTTGGGATATCAAGTTGAGGAATTGCTGGGCACCTCTGCATTCTCCGTAGTCCATGAGGAGGATCGCGAACTGTTTCAATCAGGTCTGGAGAAGGGGTTGCGTGAATCGACCAAAGGTATTCTTCCGGAATTCAGAAAAGTAAAAAAGGATGGGACCATCCTTTGGGTGAAAGAGACGATTCAGGCCATTGAAAAACAGTCAGGGCCTCGGGTGTGGTTGCTGTCTTGTGAGGATATTACGGAGCGGAAACGAACAGAAGAGGCTTTATTACTGAGTGAGATGCAATTGCGGCATACCCAAAAAATGGAGGCGATTGGCACATTGGCCGGAGGAATTGCCCATGACTTTAATAATATTTTGGGTGCGATCTTGGGATATTCCGAATTAGCGATGGCCTATGCCACCCAGGATGAACGCTTAAAATCGTATTTAAATGAAGTGGTGGCCGCCGGGAATCGGGCCCGTGATCTCGTGAAACAAATTTTAGCCTTTAGCCGTCGGTCGGAAAAGGATAAAGAGGCCATTGATCTGCGATTGGTCATTCGGGATGTCCTGAAGATGGTCCGTGCCAGCTTTCCTTCCTCGATAGAAATTCGAACGTCATTGGATCTTGAGTCCACGGTGATTTATGGTGACCGGACGCAAATGCAACAAGTGATTATGAATTTGTGTGCCAATGCGGAATATGCCATGCGGGAAGAGGGCGGTCTGTTGGAAATTTTCCTCGGCCACGAGTGTATTCCTGAGGAAGGAATGCCGGGTCTAGGCCTATGTAAAGCCGGTTCTTACCTTCAGGTGGTGATTCGTGACTCAGGAAAGGGCATTCCTCCTGAAATGGTCGAGAGAATTTTTGAGCCATTCTTTACCACAAAACCTGCTGGAGAGGGCACGGGACTCGGGCTGGCGGTTGTCCACGGGATCGTCCATAACCACGGTGGTGGGATTGCGGTGTCCAGTCGTCCAGGGGAGGGAACGACCTTCACAGTACTCCTTCCGCGCTTGGATGTGATTGCGCCCGAAAAACCTGAGGAAGTGATGGCTTGGCCGACGGGATCGGAAAGGGTCTTATTTGTGGATGATGAAGAAATGTTGACGCGCTGGGGGACACAATTCCTCAGCCATTTAGGCTATGCCGTTGTGGCAAGCGTCAATCCGTATGAAGCGTTAGATCTGTTTCGAGCACATCCGTTCGATTTTGACGTGGTCGTGACAGATCAAACCATGCCGACGATGAGCGGGGAGGCTTTATCTCGAGCGTTGTTAGGTATTCGAGCGGATATTCCTATTTTATTGTGTACGGGGTTTAGCCATACCATGACTCAAGAAAAAGCCAAACAACTCGGCGTTCGGGCTTTCCTGATGAAGCCGGTCAACGGATTGTCTCTGGCTCTTGT
>JAUIKP010000203.1 GCA_030430725.1 Nitrospiria bacterium | reverse complement strand
ATCCACAAATTTTGAGTTGGGGAAATTCCCTTCGCACCTTTTCCCATTTTTCGCAACCGGCCTGTCATCATCTCCTCAAACTTTTGATCCTCTGTCACCAGGAAAATCATTTGGGCCTCCTTCATCCATTCCATTTGACAGAATCAGCCTAGCGCTTTGTAGCGAACTTCGATGGTATCCGCCACTATCAAAAACCCTTGAATGTGCAAATTTCTGGTTCCTTCAGAGTCAATCGGCCGATGTAAGTGGGTCCTGGCAGAAACGGTAGACAAAATGCTGATAGACCATCCTATTTTATCTATTTTAGTGAGGGAGATGGAGATTTACATTAAAGAGGATGCCCCACATTCCGTAAGTGAATTAAAGTAAGAAGACCCCATGAACCGGCTAGCCAGATGATACCCATATGCCAGTAGCCTTTCTAATGATTTTTTTCATTTCCCTCCTAATCATGGCGCCCTTATCTCCATCTGTCGCCTTTCCTCCTAACCAGGGCTCCTACAAAGCCAGTGAGCTGGTTGGAAAATCCGTTAAGAATCTGCAAGGCGAAGATATTGGGCAGATTGAAGAACTGGTCATCGGAAGCAATGGAGAAGTCGGGTATGCCGTTTTATCCTTTGGAGGATTTTTAGGTATGGGTGATAAGCTCTTTGCCGTACCTTGGGTCTCGCTTGCCCACCAACCGGATCGGGAGTATGTGACTCTGGATATTCAACCGAAAAAATTAGAAAAAGCACCAGGCTTTAATAAAAATGATTGGCCGGACATGAAGGATGAAAAGTGGAAAATTCTCATATGGGAATTCTACGCAACGCCCGATCCCACCCCTCATAATTCTAATGCCCGGTAAGCCTGTGTTGGCAACAGGGCGAAGAACATGAAGGGATTCCAGCAATACGTGACTCGAAAATACTCACACATGTACGGGAATGATGTTTGGAAACATTAAGGGAGTCATCTTGGCCTTGTTAGCCGGAAGTGTTGCCACGGGCATCGGCGCCTTGTATTCCATCGGAAGTGCCGACCTGCCTGTTCAAGACCAACAACCTTTACGTTTTAGCCATCGACTGCATGCGGGAATATTGAACATACAGTGTCAATTTTGTCATCGGTATGCCACGCAATCTCCAGTGGCGGGTGTGCCATCCGTGGCCTTGTGCCAGACGTGTCATGAGTCTCTATCTGAGGCGACACCGGATATGAAAAGGCTACAGATTTACTGGAAAGACAAACGACCGATTCCGTGGATCAGACTTCAGCGTCTTCCGGATCATGTGTACTTCACGCATGAAATGCATCTGTTCGCGGGCCTGTCATGTACCTCATGTCATGGAAAGGTTGACCGCATGTCGGGCACCCCGAGAGCACCCACCTATGAAATGGGCTGGTGTTTGACCTGCCATGAACAAACCGGAGCCTCTCAGGATTGTTGGACCTGTCACAAGTAAAAGGACACGGCAATGGATTTATATCGACGGACCCTCTTCAAGATTCTTGGACTGACAGCAGCCGGTTCATCCCTGCCGGGATGTGAGCGAGAGGTACATAACCTTGTGCCCTATTTGTTACCGGACGGGGATATCGTTCCCGGAGTGGCAAATTGGTATGCCACCACCTGCCAGGAATGCGAAGCCGGTTGCGGAACCATTGTTCGTGTCATGGAAGGACGAGCGAAAAAAATTGAAGGCAATCCCACGCATCCGGTCAACGAAGGGAAACTCTGTGCCCGAGGACAAGCCGCTCTTCAGGGGCTGTATAATCCCGACCGCCTACAAGGCCCTCTAAGGCGTGAAGGCAAAAGAGGTCAAGGTCAATTCCGGCCGATTACCTGGGAAGAAGGCCTATCAGAATGGGTGGAGCAAATACGCACACATGCCGGAAAGTCCGCCATGGTTACCCGTCCGGTGACCGGTACGTTAGCCAGCCTGTTGACAACGATGATGGATTCCCTATCCGGTCGTCTCGTGATGTACGAATCCACGGGGGAACAGACGCTCAGAACAGCCAACTATCTCAGCTATGGAACCCGGACCCTTCCCCATTATGACCTGGCGAATGCGGATTACCTTCTGTCATTCGGTACGCCATTCCTTGAACACTGGCTCTCACCGGTATCGTTTGGTGTGGCG
This sequence comes from Nitrospiria bacterium, assembly GCA_030430725.1. Lineage (GTDB taxonomy): Bacteria > Nitrospirota > Nitrospiria > Nitrospirales > UBA8639 > Nitrospira_E. Next base: position 4,134 of record JAUIKP010000203.1, on the reverse strand, counting down.
TATGGAAAATTCCGTCAGGGACGCCCCATGGTTCGAGGCCGCTTCATTCAGGTGGAACCGCGCCTGTCTCTCACCGCTTCAAATGCGGATCGATGGATTCCACTCAGACCGGGCACCGAAGGCTTACTCGCCATGGGCATTGGACAGGTCTTATTACGGGATGGACTGACAAATCTTTCTTCTTCTCACCAGGCATCCTTTCACCGAACTTTTTCTGCTATCTCATTGCAAACGATTTCCGCCGACACGGAAGTCTCGCAAGAGGCAATCACTCAAATAGCCCATGAACTGTCATCAGCAAGTGCTCCGCTTATTATGGGGGGGGGTCCGGCGGCTGCCCAGACCAACGGCACCACCACGCTTATCCTCATTAATGCACTCAACGTGATGATCGGCGCTATTGGGCGGCGCGGGGGACTTCAGTGGATGGAACCTCAAGACTCGCCGGTGGATCTTGCCAACCCCGGGCTGGCCAGCGAACGCACGCTCATGGATTTGGCGCTGGAATTTGAACAAGGATCCCGCGCACTGCTTCATTTGTATCGCGCCGATCCTCTCTTCACTCTTCCACCGTCACTGAAGTTTGAGCGGGTGTTTGACCATGCGCAGTTCATCGTCAGCTTCAGTCCCTTCCTGGATGACTCGACTCTGATGGCTGATCTGATTCTGCCGGATCATGACCCGCTGGAATCGTGGGGAGATCATGTTCACCATGATACGACCTCCGTGCCGGCTTGGAGTGTATCCCAACCTGTGGTACGTGCGCTCTATGACACTAAGCCCATCGGTGATGTGTGGCTGGATGTCGCTCACCGATTGGGCGGAGCTCTGGGTGAACGGGCCCCTTGGAATACCTTTCACGACCTCCTGAAAAGCCGGTGGCAGACGGTCTTGACCAAGCATGATTCACCACGGTCGTTTGAAACCCGCTGGAAAGAGACGCTACAGGAAGGCGGCGTGTGGCCCTCGACCATTCCCCATCATCAAATTTCCCCGGCCATGCCCTCCGTCACCTATAAACCACCGCAATTCCTAGGGAACTCCTCCGACTACCCTCTGTATTGTTATCCCTATCCGTCCCTGGGGTTGCATGATGGGCGTGGGGCCAATCGTCCCTGGCTGCAGGAATTGCCGGATCCTTTGACCACCGGCATGTGGGGAAGTTGGATTGAACTCAATCCAACCACGGCCCAGGGGTTAGGAATACATCCTGGCGACCGGGTTCGAGTCACATCGGATTATGGGTCGATCGACGCGTCCGTCATGGTGTTTCCAGGCCTACATCCCGACATGATTGCCGTTCCCATGGGACAGGGACATCGTGCGTACGGACGATATGCCAAGGGGCGCGGCGTGAATCCCATGGTATTACTTGGCCCAAACTATGATGAGCAATCAGGTTCTTTGGCCACTGGGGGGACGCGGGTCCGGGTTGAGCGTATCAAAGGGGGATCGCAATTGCCGATGTTGGAGCAATCCGGGAAAAACCCTGTCCTCGGGCGTTTACAGGAAACGGGAGGTTTGTAATGAGTCAAGATCCTCAAGCAACAGATGAATATTCAAAACAGGCGGCATCCCCCTATAAGTGGGAAATGGTTGTCGATCTGGACCGGTGCTCAGGATGTGAAGCCTGCGTCGTAGCGTGCCATGCCGAAAACAATATTCGCATCTCCGGGGAGGAGGAAGCGGCCGAAGGGCGGGCGATCAATTGGATTCGGATTGAGCGGTATTGGGAAGGAGACTATCCCGACGTGAAAGTCAAATTCCTTCCAGTTATGTGCCAACATTGTGACGATGCCCCCTGTGAACCCGTCTGTCCCGTTTATGCATCGTATCACACCCCTGAAGGGTTGAATGCCCAAGTCTATAATCGTTGTATCGGCGTTCGTTACTGCGGGAATAACTGTCCCTATGTCGCCCGTCAATTTAATTGGTTTGATCCCCATTGGGATGAGCCCTTGGCGGAACAGTTAAATCCGGATGTGTCGGTCCGATCCGGCGGTGTGATGGAAAAATGCACCTTTTGCGTGCAACGCATTCGAAGTGGAAAGGAAGCGGCTCACAAAGAAGGACGCCGGGTCAGGGATGGAGAAATCACACCCGCCTGCGTGCAATCCTGCCCCACATCCGCCCTGATTTTTGGGGACCGGAATGATCCCGACAGCCGGGTATCTCATTTAAAGAAGAGCCGGAGGGGATTTCATCTGATGGAATCTCTGGGTACGCACCCGGCCGTCACGTATTTGCGGAGGCTGTCGGAATGACCGACCGGCCAACGGTTTGGGAGGAAATGCCCAAGATCAATCGGGACCTTCTCGCGCCCCTCCAGACGACCACCTGGATCTATTTTCTCTGGGTAGGAGCGTTGTCCTGCCTGGTCGCAGCGGGCGCCGGAGCGTGGACCTTCCAAATTCAAACGGGAATCGGACAAACCGATTTGCATCACCCCATTTTCTGGGGATCCTATATTGCCTCCTTCGTCTTTTGGATCGGCGTCAGCCATTCCGGAACGTTTATTTCCGGTGTCTTGCGATTAACGAATGCGGAATGGCGTCGACCTGTCACACGACTGGCTGAGCTCATGACCGTCGTGGCTCTTATTGTCACCGCGTTATTCGTCTTCTATCACCTTGGTCGGGTCTGGCGGTTCTATTACCTGATTCCATACCCCAATCAACGGGAACTCTGGCCGAACTTTCGATCTCCGCTCATGTGGGATGCAACAGCCATTTTTACGTATGCAACCGCAAGCACCATTTATATCTATCTACCCTTAATTCCCGATTTTGCGCTGGCCCGGGATCGAATTCACGGATGGAGAAAATCCGTGTACCGGTGGTTGGCCATAGGATGGCATGGCTCTCAGGCCCAATGGCGCACATTGGAAATGGCCATACGTATTATCACTCCCCTGATCGTGATGGTCATGATTTCGGTGCATTCCATTGTCGGATTTGATTTCGGCATGGCTCTCGTGCCGGCATGGCATTCGACTATTTTCGCACCCTATTTTGTGGTCGGCGCGGTGCATTCAGGTCTCGGTATGGTGATGATTGGTCTCTACGTTCTTCGGAAGGTGTATCACTTGCATAATTATGTTCGGACCGAACATTTTGAGAAACTCGGGAAGTTGTTGCTCGTCACGACTCTGCTCCTGGCCTATATGTATTTTGCGGAGCAGTTAACTGTCTGGTATGGCAAGGTGCCCGACCATATTGCCGTGCAGCATTCTCTCCTCTACGGGGCGTATGCCGTGCCGTTCTGGTTCATGGTGAGTTGTATTTATGTCATTCCCCTGCTGACGCTGGTATGGCCTCGTTTTCGACAATGGCCGGTAGGACTCATGATAGTAGGCCTGATCATCAATATCGGCATGTATATCGAGCGCATGCTGATCATTGTCCCTCCCCTTGCCCATCCAAGGCTGTCATTTCAGTGGGATGAGTATTTCCCTTCGCTGATTGAGCTCGTCATTCTAGTCGGAACGTTGGCCCTGGCTCTCTTGTTGTATTCCCTTGCCGTGAAATTCGTCCCGGTCATTTCGATCTGGGAAGAAAAACTAGGAAAAAAACATGCCCAAGAACACTGACACGGCGGAGAGACACGTGGTGCTGGGATTATTCGATCCAACGACTTCTCTCCCTCCTGTGCTTGATCAAATACGAAACCAGGGGATTCCCGATATTTTTATGGAAATTCTCTCCCCTCTTCCACTGGAAACCGCGTTGCTGAATAAACCGGTTCGCATTCCCCTCCATCGCCTGACCATTATCGGAGGGATCGTCGGAATTGGAGTCGGAATATTTTTTGCCGCAGGAACCGCACTCTTGTTCCCCTTAGTGACCGGAGGGAAACCCATTGTGAGTATTCCGGTGGTGGGGATTATCTCCTATGAAACCATGATGCTGATGGCGATTGTCGTAACCTTTTTAGCGACAGCGATCAACATTGCCTTCGTGCAACAGTCGGGGCTTCGCAATGATCCGCGCATTGATGAGGGATCGGTAGGTTTGTCGATTCAGGTGGGGAACGACACGGCCAAGGCCCACTCCATTTCCCGCCTGCTTCAACAAGCCGGAGCTTCTGAAGTGGAAATACGGACCATCGCCAGTGACTCATGAGGGACGAGGAAGA
>JAUIKP010000202.1 GCA_030430725.1 Nitrospiria bacterium | reverse complement strand
ATGCTGAACAGGCCGATTGGAGCCAACCGCATTTTGAAAAAATGTTGTCGATTCAGGCTTTAAATCTTCGCAATTATGTTGAAGCCTTCCAGCTGACGGGAGATCTTCAGTTTCAACGCACGGCCTTGGCGATCATTGAATATGTTTCAGGGTTTTTGACCGACCCGCAAACGGGATTATTGTATGAAAGTCAAGACGCCGACGTTAGAGGCACTGAAGGGAGATTGTCCATGTCGGGGGCCGAGTACTATGCTCTCAATGAGAACAAGCGATTGGCCATCGGTATCCCGTATGTGGATCGACGGATTTTCACAGGAAGTAATGCGTTGATGGCCTGGGCCTATTTGTATGCCTCCGTGGTGTTGGAAAACGTCGAGATCGGGGAAAGGGCCCTTCAGATATTGAGCCGCTTGTTTGACCAACGGTTTGACGTGGACAAAGGGCTTGCTCATGGGGAGGCCGGGAACGGGCCCAACCTTTCTGGTTTATTATCGGACCACATATTTTTTGGTCAAGCGTTGCTTGAAGCCTATAGAGTGACGGGAAAATCTCAATTTTTGCAAAAATCTGAAACTCTTGCCGAAGTGAGCCAGCGGCTATTGCACGATTCGGCGAATGGGGGATTTTTTGATCATCCACAAATGCCAGGGACATTGGGTCTTCTGAACTTCCCAACCAAACCGGTAAAGGAGAATTTTCAAGCTGTCCTCTGGTACCTTGATCTTTTCCATTTGACGGAGAAGCCCACGTATCGTGTCATTGCTGAGAACACCTTGCAGGTCATGGTCGGGTCCCGGCAACCTCTTCCCCTCGCATTGTCGGGATTGGCTATCGATCAATGGTTTCGAATTCCCATTCATATTGCGGTGGTGGGAAATGTTGATGATGCTATGACCGACATTCTATTGGTGGAGGGCCAGCGAATGTTTTGCCCTGGAAAAATTGTGAAAAGGTTTGACCCCAAGGAGGGACCGCCGAAATGGGGTGACATTACTTTTCCCTATGACGAACGACCTGTAGCGTTTGTTTGTACTGACCGAATGTGTTCGGCCCCGGTCTTTCACGCAGAGGACATGAAAAAGAGTGTGGCTGACATGATGGCCGTACTCAGGGATCCTGTGCAAAAATGAGCGATATTGCCCGGTTTCCATGTTGTTGATTTTTCGGGCACAATCGTCTGCTCAAATTTTTTCAGATTTCCGCGAACTAAAAGGCCTAAGGATTAGCGCAAAAGGCCTAGTTCTTGTTGGTTTTCTTGACACGATTTTTTTATTCCTGATATATACGGAAGTGGGTGCTGTCGGACGATTCATACCAAAGATCAGCTTCTTTTCACCTGGCCGGGGTGGAAGGGGTTGCTCTTATCGCGTTAGGTTGTTTCCCACGTCAACTCAATTTTATTCTTAACTAGGAGGAAGAATCATGAGGAACCGTCAGTCGTTGACTATGTCTTTTTTGGTTGGCTGCATGCTTATTGCGGCCCCATTAGTCGCCCAAGCCGGGGGAACAATTAAGGGGAAAGTCACATTTACCGGAAAAGTTCCTCCGCCGAAAGAATTTGCCTTCTCAAAATTTCCCAATGTAGAGTTTTGCAAAAAAAATGAGAGCAAAAGTGCGGATGGGGAAACTCGGCTTCTCAAAGAAGTGGAAGTAGACGGGAGCAAGGGGTTAAAGCACGCGGTCGTCGCTGTTACTGATATTAAGGACAAGGACTTTATGAGCCAAGCAGGTAAAGAGTCTCCCCAGTTGGTGGAGGCGGATTTGTGTGAATTTAAGCCGTATACCGGAGTGGCCGTGAGCAAGGGTCTGTTTAAGGTGGTCAACAACGATGCCGATCCCAGCGACCCCAAATCGGCTGAAGGTGTGTTGCACAACCCGCATAGCTTTGATCAATTGGGTGCCAAATCCAGCACCGAGTTCAATATCGGTCTGGCTAAAAAAGGTGATTCTTTAGAGAAAAAGGTTAAATTGAAAATGTCAAAGAAGGGGTCTGTATTGCGGTTGCAATGTGACCAGCATGAATTTATGCAAGGCTGGTATTTGCCGGTGACCAATTCTCATTATGGTGTGGCTGGTGCGGATGGAACTTTCGAAATTAAGGATGTGCCTGCCGGCAAGCATAAAGTGGTGGCCTGGCATCCTATTGCCGGCCAAGTGGAAGCCGATGTGGATGTGAAGGACGGGGGAACCGTCGAAGCCAATTTTGAAATTAAATAAGTCTCTTTCGATTAAGGGATAGCAGCTCTGTCAAGGGCAACTAGCCACGAGCTAGTTGCCCTTGTTTTTTGTCGAGAAGCTTAGACGATTTTTCTGATCGTTCAGCATTTGACCTCGCAAAATGACCCCGTTAAGATCGACATCGAAAATGATTTTTCATGTTGTAAGTTGAGTTTGAGGCCCCGTGTGACTCGTGAATCATCACTCGCAGATATTTTCCAGATAGGATATTACTGGGAAACGAAGATCCTCCTCACTGCTGTTAAGCTTGATCTCTTTACTGCACTTAAGGGGCGGTCACTTACGGTCATTGAAGTTGCCGATGCTCGGAAGCTCAACCCACGGGCCTTAGAATTGGTAATGAACGCCTTAGTTGCGATGCGTGTGTTAACGAAGGAAGAAAAACTGTTCACCAATACTCAGGTGGCTGAACGACATCTGGTGCAATCGAGCCCAGAATATGTAGGCCATTTATTATTGTTGCATGACGCTGAATGGAGCCATTGGGGAAAGTTGGAGCAGACCGTAAAAACCGGACGGTCGCCTGTGACCCAACATGTTTTTGAAACGAATCCGGAGCTGGGAGCTCATGTGCTTACCGTCTTGGATCGAATCGGGCAAGGAAGTGGTCAGGGATTGGCAAAACGTGTCCCCATTCATGGAGCGGGGCGAATTCTAGATGTTGGTGGTGGGGCCGGAACCAATGCCATTGCCTTTTGCCAGGAAAATCCCGAGCTATCTGCCACGGTTTTTGATCTCCCTCAAACCCTGTGTGTGACTCAACAACATATCGAGCGTGCGGGGTTAGGCGATCGTATCCATTTGCAAGGCGGCAACTTCCATGTTGATCCGTTTGAGGGGCCGTATGATCTTGCCCTCATGTCGGATATTCTGCATTATCAGGACGGCAAAACCAATGCCGCATTGGTGAAGAAAGTATATGACTGTTTGCATGAAGGTGGACGATTGATCATTAAAGACCGGTTTTTGGATCCGGCTAAAACGAGCCCTGCGTGGACGACAGCCTTTGCGGTACATATCCTGGTGAACACAGAATGTGGCGAGTGCTTTACGATTCAAGAAAGTTGTCAATGGATGGATCAAGCAGGCTTTCGAGTTGTGGAAGAATTAGAACCGCGTGCCATGATTCAAGGCACGAAATAACAGAAGGGCATGGCACGAACCTATGGATGAAATGGCGGTATGGTTAAGAGAGCCGGGGTTTTTCGGGACTCATGCCACGGTTGGAGCGGATGTGAGCCAACTCATGGCGACGTTTTTTACGGTATTGTTCCTTGTTGGATGGATTCAGGCGAGACAGCATAAAACCGATCAGCACCATTGGTTGATGTTCGGTGGGATGATCGCCATGCTCGCCTTCTTTATCAGTTATTATTTGTTTCGTAGTCTTGGGGTCCTGGCTTTTGAGGGCAAGGAAGGCTTTGGCGGACCTCAATGGTTATACGATGAAGTGTTCGTGCCAGTCTTGACGCTTCATATTCTCCTGGTCGTGATTGGCCTTGTGATGGCCATTTATATGATGGTCTTGGGGTTCCGGTCCCAAACCTTCGTGGAAGGGAAGCGGGTTCTGAAGGATGCTATTTTAAAAACCTCCGGAAGACGTATTGTGATGATCCTTGGAGGGGTGACCACGATTGTCCTCTTGTTTTTTCTATCGCGGGTGATGACGTCTGGATTTTCCATGGGAAAATTCAGTGTGTATCTCGGCCTTATTCTTCTCATCGCCTTGGTGTTTGGCATTGAGATATCCATTCAGCGGATTTGGCCCAATGGGGCCAGACGACACCGAGTGCTAGGAAAATTCACCATGGTGATCTATTGTGTGCTGTTTGTGACGGGAACATTCACCTACACCATGCTCTACATCCTGTATCCGGGAAAAATCGGGTAGGCTGTTCATGGAATGCGGTTGTACCTATTCTTTACGAATCGTGGATGTTGAAGAATTACCGTCTGATTCTGTATTTGCCAAATTCCATTGCGATCAGTGTGGATTCTCCCTTGGGGCCGAAGGAAGTGACAAGGAATTGGATTCCATGGTCCCTCTCACTCTCTGGTCAGATGAGGCCTTATATCGGTTGAGCCGGCTTCCTCCCTATTTACGTCCTCTCGTGCGGCAAGAGGTGGAGGCATTTGCCTCTACCAGGGGACAAAAGGTTGTGACGTTTGCGAGAGTGGAGTCGGCGCGGAATAAGGGGATGGTGGAGTGGAGCCCGGACGCTGAGCGTCGAATCAATAATGTTCCGTCAGGCATTCGGGCAATGGCGAAGATTGAGTTGGAGCGAACGGCGTTGGATCGCGGGATGCCTGCGGTAACGGTTGCACTCATGGAAGAGGTGAAAGCCCGTTATTTTGGTATGGCTTCCCGTTCATAACATGCCGGTTGAGCCAATTGGCGCAAGGATAAATCTTTGGAAATCTCTTTGAAGCGAGTAAGAATATGTTGCATCGACTTTCCCTTCGTGTCCTTCCACAGTTGAATGCCCTGGTGACGGAACCACCTGTTCGCAAGCGGAAACGATTGGTGATGTTGGCACCCGGCCTCGTGGCGTTTGGGATCTACCACCTTCTTAAGCCGGTCTTGCCGCTTTCCGACCCAATTATTCTTCTGGCATTCACCGGATGTCTTTGTATGCTTACCGCCATCTGGTCCTATCGCCAGGGACGTGGGGTCTCTCTCACCGAATCGTGGCGCGAAGACGGCGCTCAGCAGTGGGTGTGGTTGGTGGGGTGGATTGGTCTGGTTTATGGCATTCAATTATCCCTCTTGGTTTTGGCCATTCTTCAAGTATTTGTAGCTTATGATTTTTTGCTCCATCCGGAAGGTCCAGCCATGATGGCGACTATCATTTCATGCACGTCCGTGACCCGCGATACCTTTGAAATCGGTCATGTACAACGCATGAGAAAACAAGGAGTGGTCGTCCCAACCTTTCCTGACGGAGAGGCGTTACGAAAATGGATTCCACAAGAAGTAGGAAGCATTGTGAAATGGGGAGCATTGGCGACTACGATGGGGGTAGCTGGTTCATGGCTTCTGTTCACTGTGGGACCGATTGAATTGCAACCCATTCTTCAAGCGCTGTTCGTTCCCGTTATGATTGCCTCAATCGGAATGAAGACTTTTTTTCGCGGAGAATCGTTATATGTTCAAAAGACACAGGAAGGCCAGCCACGAACCTGGCTGTCATCTCTTTGGTTTTGGATGTGGCCAAATCTGACCTTTTCAGCGACGTATTTTCTGGTTCTCATGGGGATAGCTGCCTTTGTATTGCGGGTCCAGCAGATCCCTCAAGGAGGTTTTATGGTGATAGCCGCTAGTACAGCCATGTTGATGGCGCTGTATACCCTCTTCCTGGGTTGGCGTAAATCCTATGAAGAACAGCTCGTCGGCATTCCTGAATCCATACAACGATGTCCCTTTGTGATGGGGATGCTCCAAAATTCTAAATCTCCTGAACCTCTTCCTTCTCTTGCTGATGCCAAAGTCGGGCATGGCAATCTGGTGAATTAAATTGCAAATAATTTTTAAAACCTTGGTCATTGTGCTGGTTTTCTTTCTGCTGGAGGCTGGGATCGCCGTGAGCATGGATAGTCACCCCTTGCCCTCGACTGAAGAGCAGACAAGTAAGGATATTTTTTACCAAACTTCCGGGTCTATCTCCAGCCCGTCTGTTGCAATGACCCACCAGGATTATTCCACCTATCCTTTCGTGGATAACCGGTTGGTGGTGTGGTTTGTGACTCAACAACACACCTATTTCGGAGGCTTTGTCTTATCGATTCCCTTGTTTTGTCTATTGTTAGAATTCTTAGGGATTACCCGAAAACAGCGGGCCACCCAACAGAAATTGGATGGGCTGGCTCGTGATATTCTGCGTGTGGCCCTGTTGTCGTTGTCCCTCACGGCCTTATTAGGCTGTCTGATGCTCATGACCTTTGCGACGCTTTACCCGGGGTTTATGAATTACATGGGGTCGACGTTTAAGCCGGTTATGCCGGTGTATGCGTTGGTGTTTGTGAGTGAAGCCTTTCTCTTGGCACTCTATTAT
>JAUIKP010000201.1 GCA_030430725.1 Nitrospiria bacterium | reverse complement strand
TTTACCTGAAGTTTTACCAGGGTGGCGCTGGCCTCATGAAGCCCTCCATTCCACATTGGAAACTGTCGGAGGATTGGCTGCGATTTCCATGGGAATAGTGCTACTTCAAAGAACCGCTGACCCTACCAGGCAGAAATTCCTTCCCCTTGCCGGCGGCTTTCTTGGGATGGGTATTCTTGAAATCTTTCACGCGGTATCAGGACCAGGGAATGGATTCGTGCTATTGCGGAGCCTTGCCAGCTTGTTGGGAGGTTTGGGGTTCGGGCTGATGTGGCTCTCGGCAACGGGAAAACATCATACAACGATGAAATGGATACCGTGGGTAATGACCGGTGGAGCCCTTGCCCTCGCCTTATGGACGATTGGATTTCCGCAATATGTACCGGTGATGGTTCGTGAAGGGGCATTCACGCCAACCGCCGTGGCTCCAAAAAGTTTTTCGAGCATGCTGTTTTTTGCCGCGTCCCTTCGCTTCTTTTTGGATTATCGAACCTCGGGTCGATCGGAAGATATGCTGTTTGCCTCATTGGCCCTCATGTTTGGATTTGCGGAATTGATGTTTACCTATTCCGTGATCTGGGGCAGTCGATGGTGGTTCTGGCATTTTCTCCGATTGTTGGCCTATTTCTTTGTTCTGGGGTATGTCGGGCGAGGGTATTTGGCCGCCGTCTCGGAGTTACGGACATCATTAATCCAGACCAAACAGGCTGAACAAGCCAGTCGGCAGAGTGAACAACAGCTTCGGACAGTCTTGGAAGCCCGGGAGCGTTTGGCCCAGGATCTTCATGACGGCGTGATTCAATCGACATTTGCCTTAAAACTGAATTTAGAACGGTGTCAACGGCTCATTCCACAGCATCCCCAAGAAGCCCTCACCGGCATCAGCGATGTCTTGAAGGAGCTCAAAATCGTGATTCAAGACTTGCGCAACCATATTAGCGGTCTTGAACCGGACTGCATGAATGGACGGCAATGGGTTGAAGAGATGCAGACCCTTGTCCATACCGTGGAAAAATCCCAGGACCTTCCCTTTCACCTGCAGATCGATCAGGAGGCGGCCGACCTGCTCACGCCGGAGGAAGCCACCCATCTGCTGTATGTGGTGAAAGAATCCATCAGCAACAGTGTGCGACATGCACATGCCACGTCAGGCACGGTGTCCCTTCAAGTGAGAGAGGGGACCGTGTGTTTGGAAGTGATGGACAATGGTCTGGGGTTTGATCTTGAAAAAACGCATGAGGGATTTCACGGATTAAGAAATATGGCCGCACGCGCGAAACGGTTGGGTGCACACTTCCAGGTATGGTCGAAACCTCACCGTGGGACTCGAATTCTTTTTGAGATTGCACAGAAAGGGAGTCATGCCCAGGCGTAACACAAACCCTATCCGTCTCTTACTGGTCGATGATCATGAGGTGCTTCGCCTGGGCCTAAAAACGCTTTTTACTGAAAACGCAAACATTCAGGTTGTGGGTGAAGCGGGGACCAGGGCTGCGGCGGTGTCCGAAGCCGACCGTCTTCAGCCCGATGTGGTGCTCATGGATGTCCGTCTTCCGGACGGGAGCGGTATTGAGGCCTGCCGTGAGATTCGGAATGCATCTCCTGAGATCCGGGTGTTGTTTTTGACGTCCTTTGCCGACGACGAGGCGGTCATGGCGACCATCATGGCAGGAGCCAAAGGCTTTCTGTTGAAAGAAATCACCGGGGAAGAGCTAGTCCGAGCGGTAAAAACGGTAGCTGCCGGTCAGTCTATTCTCGATCCTGCGATCACACAACGGGTCCTCACCAAAATGCAGCATCTCTCCAATTCTTCCGGAGATGACAAAAAAGAACCGTTGGCCCCTCAGGAATTGAAGGTGTTGACACTGGTGGCCGAAGGTCAAACCAATAAGGAAATTGCCGTCGCACTCGACCTGAGCGATAAAACTGTTGGGCATTATATCGAAAATATTTTCCAGAAACTGCAGGTGACCCGCCGCTCTCAAGCTGCGGCAGAGTTTGTCCGCAGATTCACCCCCTAGGGGCTGTTGGATACTTCACATGTTTTGCATGTTCATCAGCATATGAATGACTGAAACTCACACCGGGAAAATTGAGGGAGTGTTCAAAAAGGCTCGTCCAGTCCTGTCCTGAGGCTTCTCGAAGGGAAGGCTGCAGCCGATTGGGCGGGCGGAGCGTACGAAGGAGTACGTGAGCACGGCCAGGCGGCGAAAACGCCGCTGGCGGCATTTTTCAACACTCCCCATTAGGGGCATTTACCCCTATTCGCATACGGGAAGAATAGTTGCCAGAATCCAGGTGTTCTCACCTACCGTCCCGGTCTCAATTTGATACACAATACCCTCAGACGATGAAGACTCCGATCAGGAGCCTGGTTTCATCCACTGTTCAATCTAAGGAGGCCGTCATGCTGAATTTCATTCCAAAGCCATTCCTGGTTCTCTCAGCGTTGGTGTTTGCTTGCGTGTATGGAATTTTTCTGAGTCCCGGTTTGGTTCTGGCAGATAAGACATCGGGCCAGGACAAAGCGAAGGTGTTGTATCACTTAAATAGTAATGACCCGGCTCTCGCCAAGTATGCGTTGGCATTGATCAATAAACACATTGAGGCTGAAGGCGGGCCTGACAAGATCGACCTGGTTTTGGTTGTGCATGGGCCGGCCCTGAAGTTGTTTGAAAGCGATACGGTCGATCAGGAGTTGAAAGATAAATTGAAGGCGGTAATTGACAAAGGAATCAACGCCGAAATGTGTCAGGTCTCGATGAAACTCTATGGGACACCCCTGGAGAAATTGCTGGCCGGGTTCACACCAACCGAACATCCTGTTGCCGTGAAACGAATTGCCGACCTTCAACGCGCAGGGTATGTGTATATCAAACCGTAAGGAGCCAATATGCGGAATAAGTTTTATAAATGGACAAGCCAAACAAGAGGTCCATTCGGTGGGAGCCTCCCAGGCTTCCACCGGGGACGACGGTTCCCGGCAATCAAAATCGCCGTTGCCGGGCTCATGGTGGTCGGCCTGAGTCTGCTTTTGGGAGCCTTGCCGGTTCCTGCGGCTTCATCCGTCCCGGCTCCGGAATTTCAGCTCCGGGCATTTGACGGCCATACGTACAGCAAAAATTCTTTACAGGGGCGGCCGACCCTTCTCGTCTTTTGGGCGCCATGGTGTCGGTATTGCCAAATGGAATTGCCGATTCTTTCGGAATTTTATCAGGCAAACAAACCGGACCAACTCCAGGTTTTGACTGTGGCCTTCTCGGACAGTCTGGCCCATGTGGAGGAGTATGTCACAGCCAACCCGGACACCTTTATCTTTCCCACCGCCTATGATCAGGATAATGCGGTGGCGCAGGCTTTCGGCGTCAATGCCACTCCGACATTCGTGGTGATGGACGCCCAGGGGGAAATGATCCTTGCCCACCGTGGTGCAGGGATCAATCAGAATCCTCAATATCAGAAATTCCTCAAGAGTTTGAACCCATAAATGTTCAACGGGGACGAATCGATCTCTCAGGGATAAAACAGTCATGGTGGAGTCGGACACACATATTGCTCAGGCGACCTTGTCGGCGGCGTTTGGAGCCGGGCTCTTGTCAGTCGGTTCACCTTGTGTGCTTCCTCTGGTGCCGTCTTACGTCTCCTATATCACGGGACTCTCCATTGACCAACTTCGGGGTAACTCGGGACGGAATCAGATTCGCAAAACGATTTTGTTCAATTCGTTTTGGTACGTCGGAGGCTTTTCCGTCGTTTTCATCGCGTTTGGCCTTTCAGACAATTTGTCCGGCCAATGGCTGTTCACCAATCAGGACTATCTGCGAAAGTTCGGGGGAGGGCTGATTGTCCTGTTTGGTTTGTATGTATTGGGGCTGTTCAACTTTGGATTTTTGTCTCAGGAAAGACGGTTCAATTTTCAGGGTCATCCGGTAGGCTCTCTGGGTTCGTTTTTCGTCGGAGCCACCTTTGCCGTGGGTTGGACCCCCTGCGTGGGTCCGATACTCACGTTTATCTTCTTGTCTGTCGGTACCACGGATACCGTTGCTGATGGACTGGCCCTCCTCGTGTTTTATTCAATTGGGATGTGGCTTCCACTGCTTGTCACGGCTGTATGGCTGGATCGATTTTTCACCCGCTTCCGGCGGATCCCAAAATTTCTTAAACTGCTCTCCATCATGAGTGGATTGCTACTGATGTCAGTCGGCGGTCTCCTCTACACCAATTCATTCTTTCTTTTGACGAGCTACTTGGAACGCTCGGGTATTGGATGGTATATCGGTCAATAGTTTCTCTTCGACTGTTGTCTCTGGCTATCTATATCTCTCCTGCTCATGTGCGTACCCCGTTGCTCCTCCATCACGGTATCGTTTACCCTTGGGAAAGATATAGGCGAGGTCCCGCTTTGCGGACCAGAGTAGTGCTGTATTTCAAAAGTTTTGAAGATCCATTTAAAAAGGAGAATGACCCTATGGCGACAATTGCGCCCTTCCGAGCTGTGAGGCCCAAATCTGAATTAGCCAGCCAAGTGGCCGCCCCTCCCTATGATGTGGTCTCTTTGCAAGAGGCGCGTGATTTAGCGGATGGAAATCCCTATTGCTTCCTTCGCATTGGTCGGGCAGAACTTGAGCTTGGTGATGGCGTTGATCCATATTCTACCGAGGTCTATCAGCGAGGGGCCGATAATCTCCGGAAGCTCATCAAGGACGGGGTTTTGGCCCAAGAGCCTCAACCACTTTTCGGTGTCTACCGACAAAAATGGGGTCAGCATGAGCAGACCGGCATTGTGGCACTGGCATCCGTCGACGAATACGACCGGGGCATCATCAAAAAACATGAATATACCCGGCCGGTCAAGGAAGCTGACCGGGTGCGGATTATTGAAACCCATGAATCGCAATCGGGCCCGGTTTTGCTCTTTTTTCGTCAGACGGCCAAAATTGATCAGTGGTTAAAAGAGGTAACAAGTACGAAGCCGGATGTACATTTTGTCGCTCATGATAAGGTCGAGCACACCGTCTGGAGCGTGCGAGATCCCTTAGCCATTCAGGAAGTCATGCAGAACTTTCAAGATCTCCCGGCCTTATATATCGCTGATGGGCATCATCGGTCGGCTGCGGCGAGTCGGGTTTGTGCCTCACGCGGCCAAGCCGGCGCACCGTTTGCTGGAAAGCATGAAGAAGGCTTTTTGGCAGTCATCTTTCCACATGACCAATTACAAATCCTTCCCTACAATCGGGTTGTTCGGGATTTAAATGGGCTCACCCCACAAGAACTGCTAGATAAATTGAGTTCGCACTTTGATTTGCAGGTGACCGCGCAGCCGGGCAAACCACCTTCCGCCGGTTTCGATATGTACCTGGAAGGACAGTGGCATCGCGCGAAACCCAAAAAGGATCCGTCGTTGAACAGCCAGCCGGACCCCGTGCGGGCGCTTGCCGTTTCAGAACTGACGGAACGGGTCTTGGATCCTCTTTTAGGCATAAAAGACCAACGGTCAGATCCACGCATAGATTTTGTGGGTGGAATTCGCGGAACCCAACAACTTGCAACGTTGGTGGACAGTGGGGACTGGGCTGTCGCCTTCTGGTTGTATCCGACAACGGTAGAGGAACTGATGGCAGTGGCAGATGCGGATCGTGTTATGCCTCCCAAAAGCACATGGTTTGAACCCAAACTCCGTGACGGCCTCTTCATCCATATGTTACGTGATGACTAATCGAGTCGGGGCGTATGCAATGCACATTGGTGGATTAGGCTAGGCCAAGGGTTGGAGGTTTTTTATGAAAATCGTCAATATCTCTGAGGCCAAGAAATGCCTTTTTCAACTGATTACTTTAGCTACCTCTGGTGAAGAAGTGATCATTGCCCGCGATGGAGGACCAATAGCCAAACTCATTCCCTACCACGTGAGCCAACAGGCGAGAAAGCCAGGGTTCTGGAAGGGCAAAGTCAAAATCGCCAAGGATTTTGACGAACTTCCCGAAGATCTCTCTCGGGTCTTCCGGGGCGAGGCTGGGTGAAATTCTTATTGGATACCCATGTCTTGCTCTGGTGGCTGAGTGATCATTAATCACTCGCAACCAAAGCTGTTGGGGCGATCAAAAATGGAGAAAACGCGATATTTGTGAGTGCCGTCACCGAATGGGTCATTTCCATAAAGCGGGCATCGGGAAAGCTTAAGGTCCCTAATGAACTGGAAGAAATTCTAGCGTCGACTAGTTTGCCCCAGCTTCCAATCTCAACCCGACATAGACTTGTTGCCGGAAACCTACCCCGTCACCAGGCTGACCAGTATGATCGTATGC
>JAUIKP010000200.1 GCA_030430725.1 Nitrospiria bacterium | reverse complement strand
CGGCTTTCTAACCGCCGGTAAAGAGCGAGAGTATGAACGCGCGGCGGAGTACCTGGATTTTCGTTACCTGCCGGGATGGATTGCCCAAATCCAGCAGCCATATCTGGCGAGACAATTCATCATCGTTCTGAATCGCGCTCTTTGGATCGATCCTACCTATTTGAGCAACGATGCGACCGGCCGGCAGGAAGACGGCTTACCCTCGTATCGAGATTCGGTAGGACAAATCGAGATGGAAGGACAAACCATCGATATTCTTCTCCAGCGGGTGCCCCGTGAAGACGGTGTCTTTATCTGGAAATTTTCCAATGAAACTGTCGCTCAAATACCCGGATTGTACCAGGAATTCGGATACGGGTACCTGGAAAATATTTTTCCAGACGCCTTTTTCGATATTAAGGTGTTGGGAATAGAAATCTGGCTGTGGGTCGGTCTCGTGACCATCGCCATCGTGGCTTATGGGGCAGCGTATGCTGTCACTTCCGTGATTCATTTTTTTGTCCACTCTGGGCCATCCGCCTCCCGCGATCAATTGTCACGCCTGGTGAAAGGTCCGGGACGTTTTCTCATGTTTCTCCTGTTATCCAGAATTTTGATTGAATACATTAATCCTCCCATTTGGTTTCGAGCAGTTCTTCAAGCACGAACGATCATGACGATTGCCCTCATCTGGACGCTTTTTTGTATCGTGGATTTTATGCTGGTCCGGTTGACCCAGCGATTCGAACGGAAGGGCAAAAGTTCTGCCGTGGTGATCCTTTCCCCATTGGGAACCGGTCTTAAAACGCTTATTGTCATTATCGCCCTTTTAATCTGGCTGGAAAATCTGGGATTTGAAGTCACCACCATTCTAGCGGGACTCGGCATCGGAGGGGTGGCGGTGGCCTTGGCCCTACAAAGGCCCATTGAAAACCTGATTTCGGCCATCACGTTGTACGCATCCCAGCCAGTGGCCGTCGGAGACTTTTGCCGGTTCGGGGATCACATCGGCACCGTTGAAGAAATCGGATTGCGGGCGACGAAAGTTCGAACCCTCGACAATACGATTATTTCCGTCCCAAACATCGACTTCGCACAAACGCAACTGGAAAACTATTCGAAGCGAAAAATGATGTGGTATCACCCCCAGATTCGTTTGCGCCATGAAACCACTCCAGATCAAATACGTTTCATTCTCGTTGAAATCCGAAAAATTTTGTATGCCCATCCCAAAGTCCTTCCCGATCCGGCCAGAATCCGTTTCCAGGAGTTTGGCCCATTTTCTTTTAACCTTGAAATCTATGCCTATATCGACGTCACGGATTATGGCGTTTTTCTTGAGGTGGCTGAGGATCTGAACCTACGCATCATGGACATTGTGCAGAATGCAGGGACATGCTTCGCCCTGCCTTCACAAACCCTTCATATGGAAAGGGGACGGGCCACGGATACTCACTTGAGGGATGCCGCCGAAGCTCAAGTCAAGGAGTGGCGGGAACAGCAAGCGCTGTACCTTCCGAATTTCCCGGCGGACAAGATCGCCGAGCTTCAAGGGACGCTGGAATATCCACCCCCGGGTTCACCGGTTTCAGCTACGACGTCGTAGGATAGAAGCGAGGCTCAGAGTCGGAAAAGTAAAAATTTCATCAAAAGGAATCAGGCGAAGTGTCGTGCCACTGGCAGGAAAGAGTTGCTTGAACCGACAGACGCATGTGTGGCAACATCCGCCTTCGTTTTTCCTGATCTTCCACGTTGGGGCTGTTGAAAAAAGCCGCCAGCGGCGTTCTCACCATTTTTCCGTGCTCACGTACTAGAAGTACGCTCTGCGCGCAAAAATGACTGCGGCCTTGCTGGACAACTTTTTTGAACAGCCCCTGAAGGTCGGCACCAATTCGGACATGGTTGTTTCCTATCACGCGGCTACGACGAAGGAGGTGAGTTCTACCCCATCATCAATGGGATACGGCTATGGTCCCGCCCAAGGATCGGCCTACGGGCGTTACGGTGGAGAATGTGGATTGTGAGGAGCGGGTCTTGCAGCCGGAACAGCAAGGCCGGTCATGGTAGTCAAAGGCACGCTCGTGGTGGACATTTTCGATGTGAAGGAAAAATGATTGCTTGGGCGAGGCACCGCACATGATACGGTTCATGCCGGCCCTGAAAAAGTTGAGGACCAGATTCATAAAGCGCCCACAGGTAGGTTCGCCAAGTTTCCTCCGATCACCACGTGATATGGCACTTAACATTCGACGACGTATTCAATAAGCATATTCTCATCCCATCCCTTCAATTCAATTCGATCCATCATCAGTATTGAATCCAACCATAATCCAAATATAGGCATGCTGTGCATACTCATCCAAGGCCTTTGCCCGTTTTCCGGAAAAAATTTTCAATCTTCAGTACACGGATCCATGGCGTACTCTTCTCCTATCCCTAGAGGTCGGAACGCAATCCAGAAATCATCGTGGTATCCGTGGGTATTCATGGGTCCGCAGGCCTGGAATAGTCAAGCTGATTGAATCGTCATTTCGCCGCACCGCAGGTTATAAAAAAGGAGGCCAGGGGACTTATCCCACATCTTTTCCTTTCTCCAATCCACCCTGCCGCTTGAGCAACGAGGAGGACAAAGAAGAAGAAAACTTTCTATTCTGCCATCTCCCAAATTCTCGAAACATTTGTCGAAGAAAAGGAAACCATTCATGACTATGGCAAAGCAATTCTTACTGGTCCTTGTTCTTTTTACCATGACGTCTTGTGCGACGACTCAACAGGCAAACACGGTCGAAAAATCCGGATTTCTGGATGATTATTCGATACTGCAAAAAGGTGCGGGAGACAGTGAAGCCCTTCTGCGTTACGTCAACCCAGTTGCCGATTGGAAACAATATACCAAAGTGATGATTGACCCGATTCAAATCTGGATAGGAGAGGGATCTTCTCTTCGAAATATCCCCCAGGAAGACCGCATTCGCTTGACTTCCCTTCTCCTGGGCAAATTACGCAATGCCTTATTGCCGGATTACCGAATCGTTCGCGAGGCTGGGCCTCATGTCATGCGTCTGAGTGTGGCACTGACGGAAGCTGAAGCCTCACATACGGTACTGGATACCATTTCGAGCGTCCTTCCGACAGGGTATGTCTTTTCCGGTACGAAATCTCTCGCAACAGGAACCGGAACGTTTGTGGGTAGCGCCAGTGTAGAAGCCAAAATTACCGATGCAGACCTTGGGACCCTTTTAGCCGCTGCTGTCGATCGTCGGGGCGGGGCAAAATCGTTGTCAGGAGTCACCTCAGAATGGGATGACGTCGAAGAATCATTTCAATACTGGGCCAATACTCTCCGCTATCGCCTGTGCCAATGGCGCGGCGAACACAGTTGCGTGGAACCCACGGAGTAAGCTTCGATATGGAGCGAGGTATCGCCCCCATGAGAGCAAGACAAGAAGGTATCGGGGACATTCTGCTGAATATGGGGTAACGCGTATCACGGGACAACAGTTACCATTTCACCAATGATGGGTCCCTCACCAGGACCCTTGGAGGGAATACCCGGGTGATGGACAAACAACCGACTCAGACATCCAACGAACAGGTGGAACAATTTGTCCGCCCCTACCAAGAAAACCTCGGCGGGTTCAATTTCAGAAAAACCCGGATCTCCAGCTTCATTGATGAGAGTGTTGATTAATACTGTTCTCCCTGGGCCAAAACCCCCAGGGCGACGTTGAAGGCCAGAGGCCTCGGGTCGGTTCAAAAAAGCATGCCCTGAGTCATGTCGAAGGGAAGGCCACAGCCGTTTGTGCGCGCGGAGCGTACACGGAACACGGGAAAATGGCGACCTGCCTGCACGCTTGCGCGTCGAAGCGTGCTTCAGCGCGTAGACGCGAAGCCGCTACGGCGGAGGCAGGGAACCCCGCTGGCGGCTTTTTTCAACAAACCCTTGATGGTCTCATAGGACCAATGTGGCTTGCCGGAAGACTTGATCCATCCGTTCATACCCGGACGGCACCCTGTTGACCACGACGGCAGGCTCGGGCACTGGTAGCATGGACTCGCGGGGGAACATCGCCGGCCTCCGGTCACTCAAAGATGGCCTCTTGTAACCAGCGTCTTTCACCGAACTGAATGTTGCACCGTTGATTTCAGCTCCTCTTTTTCCAGAATCAGGCGATACGCAATAAAGTATTTGTAGATATTGCTCACGTATTGCACGGTCTCGCGACCGATACGTTTCGCGGCCACAATCTCCACATTTTTAAACCACTGATCCGGATCCAAGCCCATCGACGGCGCACGAGCCCGGAGTTTCGCAATCCTGGCAGGACCTGCATTATATGAGGCTATCGCAAAGAGCCATTGATTTAACAGGCTCATATTCGGGTCCTTAAAATACCGGTCATGCAGGAAATGTAAATACTTGACCCCGGCATGAATGTTTGGCTCAAGCTTGGTAATATTGGGAATATTAACGTGTGGATCCCGAGCGGTACTGGGCAAAAGCTGCATCACACCGATTGCGCCTGCAGAACTGCGCTTCCGTTGGTCCAACATGGACTCCTGGTAGCCGAGAGCCATGGCGAGCACCCAATCAAATTCATATGGCTTGGCGGTCTTTTTAAATACGTGCATGAGGCTTTGAAATTTCTTGCGTTCCTGGGTGGCCAGGGCATGTTTGACGTACGTGGTGTTTTTCAAATACCGGGTGAATACGATATTGCCGATTAAGGTGCCTTTCTTATTTTTCCTGACAAACCGGTTGATGACCTTGTTCAGCTTTGGGCTGTTTTTGCGAAAGGCCCAAGCGATCTCCCCGTCGGTATTGACGGCAATGTCCGGATGCAAGCGGATATTCTCAAAAATTTTTGCCCAGAATTCCGCCTTGGGGCTATCCACGACAAGCATCGGCAATAAACCTGCGTTCACCATTTCGAGAAGATCTTCATCCTCAAGGTTTTCTTCCTCGGGAATGAGTTTAAGCTCCGGCTTCCCCGCAACGCGAAACGAGGCGTTCAAGCGAACAAGGTGTTCGTAAAAACTACTGGACTTCCGCACATGAATGGCCTTCCCGGCCAAATCGTCGAGGCTGGAAAGAGGGGGGCTGCTAGGCCCTGTGACAATAATCTCGCGAACATTGGTGAGAATCGGTTTGGAAAAATCAATGAGGGTCTTTCGTTCGGATGTAACCGTGAGGCCACCCGCGGCAATATCACCAACTCCTTTAAGCAAATTCGGAATGAGCTCATCACGGTTCACGGGAATGAAGACGAACTGAACCTGCACGATCTTCCGCTTCAAATCTTGGTTAATCTGCTTTTCAAATATTTTCATAAGATCGTAGGTGAGCCCTCGCTGTCTGCCGCCGTCCAAAAAGTAATAGGTTTTGCTAAAGGGAACAAGCACCCGAATTTGATTGCGGCTGATCATCCCATCCCAACCACCTGTCCACGGCTTCAGAGCCTGACGGAACTTCGCGTCGAAGCGGTCATCCTCCAACTTTTGAGAAGCACCTGTTTCAGGCGCAAAGATGAGGCACGCGAGAGATATCATCATCACAAGAGAGGAGAGACACCTGGTTGTTTGTCGCGGGAACATCATCCTCATAGACAGCAAGCCTATCATGTACAATTTCCGATACGCCATTATGAATCGATCGATTGATGAAATCCAATACGATAGTGAGTCGACATCAATCAACACAACGGTTCAGAGCCGTGCCCGGTTCTAACAACAGAGACGATAGATGTTGGGAAGGATCCGATGCCTGATGAACATGTGGTGCAAGAAGGAAACCTCCCATCCGCTATTCCCGTGGCAACAGCAAGGATCTCTTTCTGCTTCGTCCTTGTAATATTTATAGTGAATCCATTTGGGCATGGTTCGGGCGGATACCGGCATACGGTTTTTATGACACGCAAGGTAAAAATCCCCACCGGGAAGAAAAAGGTTCCTCTCTTCGTCGTCAGGCCTTTGGTGAGAGATAATGTTCATCAAACCTGCTAAACTACACGACAAATCGTTGTCTCATCTCCTCATATTTTCCCCTGATATTTTGGTTACGACACCTCAACTGAGGTGTCGTTGCGCAAAAGGAAAAGTGTTGGCCGCTCAAAACCCATTCAAATTTTGGTTCATGGCGGGAGTGATTCTGGCATTCCTCTGGAGTCAACCAGCGCATGCAGAAGACATTCAACAACTGGCGAAAGAAGTGGAAAACCCCGTATCGGATCTCGTGCGAGCGGGATTTACCAATTCGACCTTTTTCGGGGCGGGGACCAACAATCATCTCTTTAATACCTTCAATCTCCAGATTTCCACCACAAGAAGA
>JAUIKP010000199.1 GCA_030430725.1 Nitrospiria bacterium | reverse complement strand
CGCAGGCAGGGCCATGACCAGCATGGCCAGCACCCCAAATACTCCCGACAGCAATCGGTTCATTGCAAATATCTCCCTAATTCCGTTGCTCCTCACTGAGCGGGACAAACCGGGAGGGATGCGGAGTATCTGGCAGGGGCGGCGATGGCCGTAGGGGTTGGTATTCTTCTAGGCGAACATCACAGGCACCTTCACATCCATATAGGCATGGAGCACGACCATGTCCATAGCCACACCGATCCCCATCATCAACATCAACACGAAGAGGAAGTGGTGGGGTCCCACGCGCATTGGCATCAGCATCTGCCGTTGCAACATACTCATGGACATGTGTCGGATCTGCATCACCGGCATGAGCATGAGCAGGAAAATTTCTAAAAATTACATAACCCAGATTACTGAATATCTCACTCTTATTATGAAATAAAACAGCCAATCTGAAAACCAGAGGTAAAATTTATTCAAAATCTTCAGGAATTTCCCATTATCTACTCTGAATCACGTAAGGGTATATTCCCCGCCACTTGCGGCGTAAACTACTCGGGTGAGCGAGTACATTCACAAGAGCCATAATGTTACGGTGTTGTTGTACCACCTGGTTTTTCCTGCCAAATATCGACGTGTGATCTTTGATTCAGCCGTCGACAACGTGTTGAAGGAGGTTTGTCTAGAGATCGAGCGGCGGTATCAGGTGAAATTTCTGGAGATTGGGACAGATAGGGACCATGTCCATTTTCTGGTCCAATCGGTTCCCAGGTATAGTTTGACGAAGGTGGTGACCATCATCAAGAGTTTGACCGCCAGAGAGATTTTCCGGCGAGCCCCTCAGGTAAAAGAGCAATTATGGGGTGGTGAGCTATGGACAGACGGGTATTACGCAAGCACAGTGGGGAAACATGGCAATGAAAATATGATAGGGAAATATGTCAAGCAATAAGGGGATGCATACCAAAAGTTATACGCCAATCACCAATTAGCCCTCTTCTAATACCCCGCCCGCTTGCGGCGGGGATTTTTTATTGCCGCCTCCGGCTTCGCCAGGTCAGGTATAAGGCAGGGATGACTAAAAGAGGGAGCACCGTGGCCATCACCATCCCGCCGATCATCGGAGCCGCAATACGTTTTTTCATATCTGCTCCAGTCCCGTTCTAGACAAGAAGCCACTGGACACTTTATTCCATCCGGGTTCAAAACTCGAGGACAGCCCATTCATTCTTCTCCACTAGATGCGGCAATGACTCACCCATTTTTCATAGGAAGTGGTAAGAGCATAACTTTTCCCTTGTCCTGTGATACGTTCCCGATCCCTCCCGCTGGAAATGGGGCAAACTCAGAAGATCTGGCAGAATGCCAACCGTGGACACCCCTACCCTATTCTTCGAAAGACTTCAAAGGTCGCCTCGGCGATCATCGGCGCACTAAAAAACGCGTGCGAGTCATGCAGACGTTTCAAGTCTTTCGAAATGCACGAGTGACGATCGCGGGCATTAAGTTGGTTCACCAATTTCAGAAAGAGAACCGAAATCATCGCTCGAAGAAATCTGGGGGAGGTGTGCTAGAAAATCCGTGGATGAGGGTACCGGCGGGGTAAAATAAAAACTCGAGTTAAAGAAGTCGGCTGCCCTGACTTCACTTTTTGCACCAATTCTCGAATTATAGCCAGCGCCTCTTTAGTAAGGATATCGATCCCCTCGTTCTGACGATCACCAAGATTAACGGAGCCCTGTATGGTGCATAGCTAGCATTTCCGCTTCCGGCAGATGTCTTCAAGACAGACATGGTCATAAATGGGGAAGCTACCCCTGAGATTCTCCGGTATTACTCTCCTCCAGAAATGGCCACTGAAGACCAACGCTGCCCTTCAGGTGCACAACTGACATTCTTATTCTGAGATTTCGCTTGTAGCTCTTCGACACTTTTTCATCCACGACAAATGCTTTTCACTCTTCTAGGAGACTCTTATGTCCCATCTCACCACCATTAGATCGCAAATCAAGTTTCCTGAAGCAATCCTTCACGCTGCTCGCTCGCTGGGTGTGCCCATCGCACAACAAGCCAAGGCTCGCTTTTACGCGGGCCTCTCAGAGTCATGCGATTACGTACTCCAATTATCAGGCAAGTATGACTTAGGCCTCAAGCGCATGCCCGATCACACGTATCATTTTGTGTGTGACGAAGAAGTGTTGTCTGAAACCGAAAACGTACGAAATAGCGACGCCTTACGGATATTAGGCATAAAGGCTGGTCGATTTCTTCAAGAGTATCAAGCAGCAGTCGCACAGAAACAGGCTGAGCAAGCGGGATTCACTTATCAGCGAACCACCCTTTCAGACGGCACTCTACAAATCCGCCTCATGGAGAGGGCATAAGCATGAATGAGCCGACAATTACCATTTCAATTTCCCCAACAGGTGACGTCACAATCCAAACACAGGGGTTTCGAGGTTCGACGTGTGAAAATGCCACCCAAGCGCTGGAAGCAGCGCTGGGAGTGACCCAAACCCGAAGAAGAACTCCTGAATACGATCTTCCGGTCGAGGAGCAGGAACATGTTCGTTCTACACATTGACCTACTCGGCACGATCACCTGTCCCTATACCGAACAGATTGACCTGACCGCCTTTGGCACTCTTCACATAACGCGCGCTTCACACATTGAGTGGGATGCACAAGAACAAGCCTGGACGATCACCCTGATCAATGGTCATCGACTACCGGATATGTTTCCATCGCGCCACTCCGCCCTGGCTTTTGAGGCCGACTATATTCAAACACATTTTCCAGAAAGTGGGAGGCAGCACCAGGAATTCTCTAACAGTAACATAGCCCAGCCTTCTTGATATTTCATTCTCCTTCGTCGCAATTCATTCTCCCATTTGAACCAAGAAGCTATCGCGTAATACTTATGGAGAGATGAATTTCCAATCATTCTTAAGAACGCACACGAGGCCCTGCCTTCTCAGTCTGTTCATAGCAATGGAGGCACTCATATCCTATGCCAATCCCCCATCCAGTCCAGGTTCGCTACCAGCTATCCAAGACTGCCAGGAGCTCAGTGCTATGGCAGAAAATCTTTACCGTTTACGGTTTGAACTTGAGGTTCGAGCAGAACAGCACGATGCCCTTGCTGAGTTTTGTCTGAGCCTTGTCCCCGATCCTCGCAGTGCACGCGCTCCGTTTCACTGGCTTCAACGAGCAGCAAAACATGGTTTACCAGAGGCGCAAATTTTGCTAGGCACGGCATACGAAACAGGCATGTGGACGGACCCCGACCCCCAACAAGCCCTCACTTGGTTCACGCAAGCCGCTCGGCAGAATTTTGGTCCCGCCCAATTCGAACTCGCCGCCATTTATTACGAGGGACGCTTAGGCCTCTCACCAACCCCGCAAGAGGCCCTGTTCTGGGCCACCCTCGCAGACAAGCGGCAGATTCCAGAAGCGCAGGAATTACGGACCACGTTGGAACGCTCTGTGACAGCAGGCGGGCTAGAAGAAGTTAAGGAAAGACTTCATAGGTGGAATGATCACAGATAGGACAATCCTGTCGTCAAGACTATACACACCGTAAGTGAAACTCCCCGCCCAAAGGGCGGGGCTTCTTAAAAACCTTCACTACGATAACTTGGGGGAATCTGTCCCCCAAACCCCCTAAAAATGATTCCATTCATCCCCGTGCAAAGCACGGGGCTTTCTGGAATGGGGTAGTAAAAAGCTCTGATTATGCCAAGCTTGAAATCCCATAGGCACGCGATACAACTCACTTGACTTAAACCAATAGTCCACATGAACGTAAAGCAAAGAGAAAGCTCAGCGAAGTTTCTGTATGACCTCGCCAAAGGGATCGCGTTCATCACGGTCATCAGCCCGTGGGTGCCAAACCAGGGAACATGGGTTACGATAATTGCTGGCACAGTCGGTGCTAGTGCTCTCTTTTTATGGGCCCTCTGGCTAGAAGGTAACGCTTCATGACACAATTCGATTGGGATCTCGTCATCGTTGCCATCATCGGAACGATTGGCGCCTCCGTCACCTACTGGCGCAATCACCGCTCCAAACGACATCGGTAACAGTATCCACAACACGTCTTTCCCTTCTTTGTCGAATTGCGTCCTCTCCTCTTTTTTCCTGGATCCACACATTTAAGCTTGTAAGTTTCTTCCTCGGCTCGTCCAGTTTCGTCGGATGAGCCGAGTCCACGCTCTTCCGTTGGGCGTCACTGCGTCTCCTGCATCTGTACATTCATCCCCACTCTGTTCACCTACCTCGACACGAAAGGCCATTCTTCATGGATCCAATACTTTTGGTCGATGACGACCCCCACATTCGTCTGTGTTTACGAGATTTACTCGAACATTATGGGTATCCCTGTATCGAGGCCATTCATGGCACGGACGCCCTCGCTAAACTTCGTGCGGAAACAGTGAGTTTGATTATCACCGATATTCACATGCCCGTTATGACTGGGCTGGAATTGCTTGAAGCCTTGCAATCCAACGAATCCAGTGAGCACATTCCACGGTTCATCTTGACCGGTGATCTCACAGAGGAGATACAAGCTCAAGCTGTGCAATTAGGCGTAACCAAAGTCTTCCCCAAGCCCTATGAGCTGGCAAAAATCATCCAGGCGGTGCACGAAGTTCTTGGCTCTCCTTCACAAGAAGGCCCTTTGAACTAATCCGCCCGTCTTGTCGAGCCCTGTCGCGTAGTACTGAGATAGGACCAATTTCTGGAGTTAATGGCTAGACCAGCAAGACGGAAAAGGCGAGCCATGTCATACGAAACTGCGTTCAAAGGATTGCTCTGGACCGTGCTATTCGTCCTCGTTTTTCTTACAGGATATGTCATGGCCATGCTCACTCCCTCTGCGCAGCAACTTTGGGAGCTGTGTACGGTGCTCTTTGATCGACTCGCTCTTCTATTGACTACAGAGTAAGAACGCTTCACCATTCACGGGAGGTCCTTCAATGTTACGCCAAAAACTTTTCCTCTTCCTCATTGCCGGTTGGTTTGTCATGGTTCCAGCTTTGGTCGTGTACAGTGGGCCGATTGCCACAACCATGTTACTCATCGCGACCTTTGCCGCCGTCTTTCGCCAGCATACCCCATCGGCATTTAAAGAACTTCAGATTTGGATTCAAGAAGCGTGGAGGGTTTTGCGGCATCAGACCGTCACCTTCGTTGATCACGCACCCTCTGTTGATACTCAACCCTCTTCGGAGAAATAGATTCACAAGGAGATTCAGTTGCGCGCTGGTATTGCTCTTGGACCCTCACAGGGTTTCCGTCGGACATCGACAAATTCCCTTCCCGACCAACACTGGTATAAGAAAACCCTAATCAAAGTTCAAAATGCGGGAATTCCACACTACTCTTCAGCCGTGAGCGTTGCTCCCCTTCAAACGGGCCCTTCGTTATTGTGATTGCCTGGATTTGCCCCCTGTGCAGCGAACGCCATTGGGGGCAACCGCCTAAACTCTTCTCAAGCCTGACCGTTTCACGTTTCTTTCCTCAACTCTTCCCTACTTCAATACTCGTTTCTCACGATGGTGTATACCGTCAACACTGTTGGGTCCGTGCTTACGAAGACTGGGATCATCGGGCATGGAGCGGAAGAAGGATATAGCACACGCCCATATTCTCTGACTGCAATTCTCCGTCACGGAGGGACTTTCATGAACCAGCATCACGCTCCTAATTCCGTATATGCTTCACTCACGCCTACGCAGGTCATTTGTAAACTGATGGCTCTGTGGTACCGGACGATAGGTCTCAGACGTCACGAGGATCGAGACTGTCACTTCACGATTGAAACGCGATTTAGTTATGGCGGGCAAGTTCGATTTATTCTGAAACACCAAGGACATCTAGAAAAGGACATTCAAGAAGAATTTTGGTCATATGAACTCGCGGAGCAGGCTCTCATGCAACATTTGAATCGGCGGATTCGGAAGTTGTGTCAGAGTCACTCGACATTAGATTCAGATATTGAAGAAGATTACGTGGACCAGCGTCACGACATCCTGGAAGAGCTGGGGGATTTTTAGACAATGATAACATCAAAGGCGTGATGTTCTAACGGAAAGGAAGAGGATTGGAGATTGCTGAAATAGGAGAAAACTCCCCAAAACTCATAACTTTTAAAATGACATTGATGGCAAAGAAGGAGACTGGATAAACGTTCGATAATTTTTCGAAAATCCGAGGTTAGGGAGGTGAGCTGCCCACCTTCTTTAACCCATTGACCTTAAGTATTTTCAATCAAATTTTTCAATAAGTTTTCAAATCCCCCAATCTCAAAATCAAAACCT
>JAUIKP010000198.1 GCA_030430725.1 Nitrospiria bacterium | reverse complement strand
AATCTTTCCGTTATTGGGGCCGGACAAAGATATCCCCGCTCCTGATATTGGAACCAATCAGCAAGTCATGGGGTGGGTAATGGATACCTTCAGTCAGCAGGTTGGGTTTACCGTCCGTGGAGTGGTCACTGGGAAACCCATTTCCATTGGAGGCACCCTTGGGAGAGAAGAAGCAACGGGTCGTGGAGTGGTGGATGTCACGTTGGAAGTCTTACGTCATTTTGGTCTGCTTCCTTCAGACACGACCGTCGTCATTCAAGGGTTTGGGAACGTTGGATCCCAAACTGCACGAATTCTTCATCAGGAAGGCGTAAAAATATTGGCGGTCAGTGATCAGATGGGGGGACTGTATAACCAGAAAGGTCTGGATATTCCAGGGATTCTGTCTCAATTGGCTACCGAAAAAGCGCCAATTTCTTCTCTCACACAATTCGGTGAACAGATTATAAACGAAGATTTACTCCTGCTACCCTGCCATGTGCTCATTCCGGCGGCCGTGTCCGAACAAATCACCGTTAACAACGCATCACGCATTCAATGCCAGTACTTGATCGAAGCAGCCAATGGCCCAACAACTCTGGAGGCAGATGCTATTTTGAGGGAACGAGGAATTTTTGTGGTGCCGGATATTCTCGCCAATGCCGGCGGAGTTATTGTCTCGTATTTTGAATGGGTTCAGGACGCCCAACGTTTCTCTTGGCAGGAATCAGATATTCACAGTCGACTCAGGAACATCATCACAGGAGCGTTTTGCCGTATTCTCCATCATGCCGAGGAGAAAAAACTGACTATGAGAACCGCCGCATTGATCGCAGGAATTCAGGAGGTAGCTCAAGCCCATCAATGTCGGGGGTTATACCCCTGAGTTCATACACTCTCAATCCCAGCGATTACATCATTAAGAGAGTTCTCCCCCATAGATCTTCATAACGGTTGAAAGAAATTCGAGAGCCTGGGGTCTGGGCCGTTGGAATGAATTTCTCCCAATAATGGATCCAAATCCTCCACCATCCCGTATTCCTCGGGCTTCATCGAAAATTTTCTGATCTTCCCCTTTGGCCCCACCTGAAAAAATGACAATACGCCGTCCCTGAAAAGCGCTCTGTACAACATGGCGGATACGCTCAGCTGGCGTGCTAATGGGAATCTTTTCCGACTCATAGACTTTTTTAGCGGCCGACTGCTCAATATGATTCGATGGTACCTTCACTTTGATAATATGAGCCCCGAGTTGGGCTGCAATTTGTGCGGCATAGGCGACAACATCAATTCCCGTCTCCCCTTCCTTACTAAGTCCTCCACCACGGGGATACGACCATACCACCACCGCCAATCCATGGGATTTGGCCTCTCGAGCAATTTCCCGAAGATGGTTATACATTTCCTGACTATGGGCAGACCCTGGATAAATCGTATATCCCACGGCACAGCATCCTAACCGAAGGGCATCATGGACACTGCCTGTGATGGCAGAATTAGGATCTTTACTCTCAAACAGCGAATCATTATTGTTCAATTTCAGGATGAGGGGAATTTGACCAGCATATTCTGCTGCCCCGGCCTCAAGAAATCCGAGAGGAGCGGCGTACGCATTACATCCGGCGTCAATTCCCAGCTGAAAATGGTAGTGAGGATCATATCCGGCAGGATTGACGGCAAAACTTCTGGCAGGACCATGCTCAAAGCCCTGGTCTACCGGCAGAATAACTAAGCGACCAGTCCCGGCCAACCGCCCCGTCATCAATAGACGAGCGATATTGGCAAGAACTCCAGGAACATTGCCCTCATAATTTCGTAATATTTCTTTGACTCGTGGCGTAATCACGTTGGATTCCTTCACAAAAATCCCCCCCTTTCAACAGAACATTCGCTTTTCTCAGCCTTTGGCTTGTAGTGTAAAAAACCTCACGGCCTATGACAATATGAAAAATTCCTTCACGGCCGTTAGGATGGTTTTTCAGATTGTTCCACCCGTTTCCTGAGAGCAATGAGTTCTTGTTCCATCGCATCAAATCGTTCGGCAATGGGATCGGAAATATTAGCATGATCCATGGTCGCTTCAGGCACACGATCTCCAATAGTTTTGATAATACGGCCAGGGATTCCGATGACCGTTGAATTTGATGGCACTGACCGAAGAACCACCGAATTAGCTCCCACTTTAACAAAATCTCCGATCGTAATATTCCCCAGCACTTTCGCCCCGGCTCCGACCACAACATGATTACCTAATGTCGGATGACGTTTACCACGTTCTTTGCCGGTCCCCCCGAGAGTCACGCCCTGGAAAAGGGTGACAAAGTCACCAATGACTGCAGTCTCGCCAATCACCACGCCCATCCCATGGTCAATAAAAAATCCCCGTCCGATCTGTGCTCCTGGATGAATTTCAATACCGGTCACCCACCGGGCTAGTTGCGAAATCAACCGTGGGACAATCGGAATGTTTTTCCTCCATAACCAATGCGCCAAGCGATAGGCCAATAACGCATGAAAACCCGAGTAGGCCAGCAGCACTTCCCAACGACTGGTTGCCGCCGGATCCCGCTCAAAGACCGCATGAAGATCTTCGGCAATTCGTTTAACCAACCGCATAAACCCACCATCCAGATATACCCCAATGAAGAGAAGACGAGATCATTTCATAGCGGCGTGATGCATTCAATCAGACAAATGGCCAATGTCGCAATGCCTTCTTCACGCCCAATCATTCCAACTCCCTCTCCACTTTTGACTTTCACATTGACCTGGGAAGGGGAAACCTCCAGCACCTGTGCAAGACTTTCCTGCATCGAGGCCATATATGGGGCCAATTTCGGGGCCTGGGCGAGAATGACCGTATCCAGATTCACCAAGTAAAACCCTTTATCACGAAGGGTTTGAGCGACACTTCGTAGCATAACCAAACTCGAAAGATTTTTGTATTCTGGATTACTGCTTGGGTACCGAGTTCCGAGGTCTCCTTCTCCCATAGCTCCGAGAATCGCGTCACAAACGGCATGGGTCAAGGCATCAGCATCGGAATGGCCATCCAACCCTTGAGAATGGGGGATGCCCACGCCACCCAGAATCAGTGGACGGCCTTCCCGGAGGGGATGAATGTCATAACCTTGACCAACTCTCATATCAAATCAAAGACGCGCGAAAAAAATCCATCTCCATCCAGGCTGGCTTGAAATTTCACCTTTGGCTTCTTATCGTTTCCAAAATGGCTTCCCCAAACACCAGGTCATCCGGCTTGGTCACTTTTATATTAAAACAACTTCCCGCTATTACGGAAACGGGATAGCCCATCCGTTCAATGAGGGCTGCATCATCGGTGACCTCCCATTGATGTAATTGCGCCTGATGATGTGCCTCGACCAGCCAATCATATCGGAATACCTGGGGTGTCTGAATCTGCCAGAGCTCTTCCCTCTTCAGGGTCTCTTGAATGATCCCGGATGAATCAACCCGCTTCACCGTATCATGGATCGGCATTGCCACTACAGCCGCCCCTGTGTTTCCGGCACAGTCGATCACATTCCTGACCATGCCTGGGTCGATAAAGGGACGGACACCATCATGAACCAAAACCCCGTCAGGTCGATCGGAAATGGCCGTAAGGCCGTTGCAGACAGAATCTTGTCGCCGTGCTCCTCCCGCCACCACTTTAGTGACTTTCTCCAACTCAAAAGGTTTCACGATTTCGCGCCAGCAATATTCCAAATCCGATGGCGGAACAGATAGAATGACCTCGCGGATCCCCTCATGGTGTTGAAAAACCTGAAGTGAATATACTAAAAGTGGGAGATTCCCCAGAGTAAGATACTGCTTAGGAATATTTCCGCCCATGCGGGTACCAAGGCCCGCGGCAAGCACCACCGCCACAACAGAGTTAAACACGCGAGAAGCTTAACTCCTCGTGTTCAGTTTCTTCTTTCAGGCGGGTAAAAATCATTCGACCAGCACTCGTTTGCAGAACACTCGTCACAATCACATCCGCATTTTTGCCGATCCATCGCTTGGCATGATCAACCACCACCATGGTGCCATCATCTAAGTAGGCCACTCCTTGCCCGGCCTCTTTCCCTTCCTTCAAAACAAAAACCCGGATTGCTTCACCAGGAAGAACTACGGGTTTCAGCGCATTACACAGGTCATTAATATTCAGAACCCTGACACCCTGGATCCCGGCCACCTTGTTGAGGTTAAAATCGTTAGTCAGCACTTTTGCATCCATTTGTTTTGCGAGTTCAATGAGCTTTGTATCCACCTCTTTAACATGAGGAAAATCATCTTCTACCAGGTCGACCTTAATATTGCTGACTTTTTGAAGGACATTCAAAATGTCCAACCCTCGTCTCCCACGTGCCCGCTTTAATCCATCAGAGGAATCCGAAATATGCTGTAACTCCTGGAGAATAAAATATGGAACAACAAGGGTTCCCTCAATAAAGCCCGTTTCGCACAAATCTGCAATCCGACCATCAATGATGACGCTGGTATCAAGCAGTTTTTTAATGCGAACTGACTCCGTATCACCTGTTGGAATGGTTGATGTGACCCATCCTTCGGTGGCAAATCGTATTCCCATGATTAATCCCCAATAGGGGATTCCCAAAAAAATCACCAAGCTGGCCAAAAGGCTAAAGACGGTATTTGGAGAGCGTGCAACTAATCCCGTCAGCGAGGCAATCAATCCTGCCACAAGGAGACCAACAATTAATCCGCTCCCTCCACACACGACAATTGGTAAGGGTGCGGTTTTCAATCGGTGCTCTACAGCCAGAAAGATTGCCCCAACCCCTGCCCCGATTCCCCCGCCCATGAGCAAAAAGCCGATTTGGCCATCGGTTGCTCCCCATGCCAAGGCCACACCTAAAACCACCCCAATGACCAGAAATATCATACGCAACGCCATAGGAGATTCTCCTTCCCTAGATCGGTAACTCAGACCGCAGGAACGCTTCAGCTTTGGTCACATCATCCTGACTGCCAATATATAAAGGGACTCTCTGGTGAAGGGTTTTCGGGATAAGTTGATTGACAGGCTCAACACCCGTACTCCCCATACCACCGGCCTGTTCAACCAAAAAAGATAAGGGTGCGGCTTCATACATGAGCCTCAATTTCCCCTCTGGGTTCTTCTGCTCCCCCGGATACATATAGAGACCACCCTTACACAACACACGATGCACATCAGCCACAAAACACCCCGAATAACGGCTGGTATATGGTCTGCCCGTCTGTGCATCAACTTCGTGAAGATAATGAAGAAATTGCTGAGTGCCGGCGGACCATTTTTGGTAATTGCCGTCATTCACACTATATATTTTCCCACGCTTGGGGATTTGAATATCCTTTGCTGAGAGGAAGAACTCACCGGCCTCCTGATCCAACGTGAATTGGTGCACACCTTGGCCGCAGGTATACACCAAAAGCACACTTGATCCATACAAGACATATCCGGCCGCAACCTGATCGCATCCCTTTTTTCGCAAAGCATCTTCAGAAGTGGGGAAACCCTCAATGGAAAGCCGATGAATAGAAAAAATTGACCCCAAAGACGCATTCACATCAATGTTAGAGGAGCCATCCAAAGGATCCAAAAATATCGCATACCGTCCTTGTCCATCAGCTTCTTTAATGAGATAGGGCTTTTCCATTTCCTCTGAAACCAGGGTACTCACCAGTTCCATGTGCTCAAACACATCCAGAAAAATCTGATTGGCTCGTTCGTCTAATTTTTGGACTTCTTCGCCTTGCACGTTCATTAAACCCGTCGTACCCAGAAATTGACTCAATCCGGCTTTTCGAAGATCCTGGGCAATGAGTTTCCCACCCAGGGCAATTTGCATGATGATGCGGGAAAATTCTCCGGATGTTCCAGGAATGGACGCTTGCTCACGAAAGGTATGTGTCGATAAGGAAAAACGCGGAGTCATCAGTCAGGATCCATAGAGTATACTAGAGGATTTTCATTATATGCTTTTCAGCATTAAGGAGCAACGCGAGTTCAACAGAAATTCGCGTTTGGTCGTGGAAAAATAATTTAATTGATGAATCCGGCTACCTTAATAAACACAAAGGCTTCATGATGGGAATATCACAGAGTCATTGATCCGATTGACGAGACCTTCACCGGGGATGGTTGAGATGAGACCAGAAACGATCTAAAAAAGAGCGAAATACTGTGGTGTGAGGTCAGGTGGTAAGTTCGACAGTGGCCTCAGAAAGTTGTCCTTCCAAATAGGCCTGAATCTGAGTGAGATGAGCATGGGAAGAGGCTTCAAAGCGAAGGACCAATGCTGGTTGGGTGTTCGAGGCT
>JAUIKP010000197.1 GCA_030430725.1 Nitrospiria bacterium | reverse complement strand
CCATGTATGATCGGATTAAATAGGAGCGAGTGAACGAGGTTTTCCTCAATAATGACAAGGCATTTCGGTGATTGGTGAAGGGAAGCCTAGGGTTGTAAAAACAGGGGAGGGGTGGTTTACAAAACCACTGCTCTAAGAAGTGCTCTATTCAGTGACTCTTTTTATCGCAGATGATGCTTATGTACGACGTGGGCAACAGGGAGAGCACTG
Organism: Nitrospiria bacterium; assembly: GCA_030430725.1. Classification (GTDB taxonomy): domain Bacteria; phylum Nitrospirota; class Nitrospiria; order Nitrospirales; family UBA8639; genus Nitrospira_E. Next base: position 6,160 of record JAUIKP010000197.1, on the reverse strand, counting down.
AATGTGGGAGAAAAGGTTCGTGGCCTATATAGATCAACGGTTTTGTAAAATGGGTAGGTTTCTGATGTTCTTCAGAGTGGTTTGCTCCTATAAATTGCGCTGGTTCAATTCTTCAGAACGCAGAGAAAGGTTCATTCTGATTGAAGAGTTTCAGGAGTAGGGTTATAATATATTGCAGACATCGGGATGTGAAAACCTAGTATGAAAAGTACTATCTGTCGTTGATCAATCTCTGAGGATTGGAACACCGTAGATTCTGTGTAAGGTAAAAACGTCAAAGATCGGTAATGCTCTCTTGCGTAAATACCCTCATGTTAAATAGGTGTTAAAAAGACAGCCAAAAGAGGCAAAAACGAGATAGAGAGAGACAAGAAAAAAGAAAGACAAAAAAATAGAATCGTCAATAACGACAATGGTTTTTTGATATTCAATCAAAGTCTTACGCAAGCGCAGGAATAGGACTTAAAATCCCTCGGGCTTACCAGCTCGTACCGGTTCGACCCCGGTCTCCGGCACCAATTGAATCACCAGCTTAAAGCGAGTTTTTCCCCTGAAGTGGGAAGCGTCTGAGGAGAGCCTTTTGGGGCAAGTGTTAAATTGGTGAGCAGTTGGGCCTCCGGAGCTATTGTACCGGATAAAGCAGGCCATCGTTTTTTGCCAGGAAAATCGCATGTTGGTCAAATGATCGAAACCTGTCCGTCTCATATTGGTGAATGGCTGTAGGGGGGGAAATCATGAAACCGGAATCCTTGAATGCCAGCATCCCGGCATGCAGTCTTAAAAGCATCCCGCATGGATCGAATTGGATTCCCATTCCGTAAGAACACCTGTGAGCCGGTGAGGGAATGGTCCTTGAACAGATTCGTAAAGAGGTCCGACAACTCCGTTGAAAAATGTAAGGGAATCGACTTTGTTCCTTGATACCCATTATTCGGACGACCTGCCTCTAACAAGTTCTTGATCTTGTCCTCAGGAATGGCCTTCAGAAGGGTAGGGCTCCGGTCGGATGGAATTGTTGGGTAAATCAAACTGGTATTCTCTGATAAATCCGTTGGGGTTGAAGTTTGGAGTCTTCAAGGTACGCAATAGTGAGTACCTTAAATGTCATTGGTTTTTTGACTCGCTTGCTGACAATCTTTCCCATCATCAAGTCCCTTTTTATTTTGGCCTCGCCTTCCTTGGCCAAAGTCTTGCTAAGTTCCGGTTTCCCACCGTTTGAGCTGAGCCCTGGTGTCCCTCATGCTAGCTGTACCTCCTTCTTGTCATCCGCGACAAAAAAATCCATGTACCATGCGTCCTTTCATGTGGTCAGTCCCATAAGAGATGTTTCGTCTGAGTGTGTAAGGGAAGTAATCGGTTGATCGCCAATGACTCGGGGCACGGTGACTGCTAATGCCCCGGCCAACTTCCGGGACCTGGTGAGGCGAGGATCATAAAGCCCCGCCTCAATCCGTGCCAAGGTGACATAGTGCACCCCGTCCTGTTCTGGTCATGCCCGAATCGAAAGCCCTCAGGCTTGCCGTTTTCGCTTTAGTGCTGTTTTGGGATTTTTCATGCGTTAGCCTATAATCTAACGGAGGCTAACCGAGCTTTTTCTAGGTTGGGGCATCACGATTGGCTGTTTGATCCAATTGTCCGGATTGGCGTGATCAAACATGCCCGCTCCTTCCATGAATTGTCTTTTTTCCAAAAAAACTCTCCACTCCCTCCTCTTTCTTACCGATAATCCTCTTATGCAGGACTTCGATAGCTCCAACCATCCAACTACGAGAGTCTTGACTCTTTCCGGACATCTGGATGCCCTTCAAACCCTGAGGCTTGAGGAATTTATTGAGGAGGCCCAGCAGGGAACCTGTCGCCACGTCATCCTCAATCTTTCCAACGTGGCAACCATGGACCTTGGCGGAGTAGGCAACCTTTTTACGTGGTACCACGCTTTGCATATCAATCAGGTGTGTCTCAGTATCGTGGCACCGTCCCCCATGGTCCGCAATACGATGGAATCTCTCCATTTGACGGAACTCGTTTCGATCTATTCGTCCATTCCTGAAGCGATCCGTCATCATCCTGCCTCCAATTCCGTTTCCTCCTAACTACCCCCTGGGCATGGGCAGGACGGTGTGATATTTAATCCACTAATCCGGAACGGTCAGTTCGAACTTCAGCAAACGCTACATTTTAGTGTAGGGAATCTGTCGCCTTACGGTCATTTTATACAGGGTACCCACCCCCAGGCCGGTATAAGCAGAAACTTCTTTGAAGGTGAGTATTCGATGCATAGAGGTATGCATAGACATTCTAAGGAGTCCTTTTTTCTTTACATTAAAGTGGAGTGTCCACCCAGTGGTCCAAGAATGATTCAACAGGTCCGCTCCCCATATCTGCATTACACATGAGTGGAGGAATTCTGCTGAGAATGAATTAATTTGAAACATGAACGTCTTGATGATGTCTTTTCTCATCATCAAGAAACAAAGGCGTGTGATGCTCGTCACGAAGAAATCGGACCCCGGAAACACCCGCGATCCTTATAGAATGGGGAAGGATGATTGCTTATCCAGTGGAGTGGGTGTGATGGGGATCAATCCGAGGAGGGATTGTGCGCTATGTACCCAGCCTATCGAATCCCTACCCCAACATGTATCGTCTAAAAAGTTGTATTTTCTTTGGACTTTCCTCCTGTACTTGATTTTCATCCACATCCCAGTACGTGACCGGATATACCCCAGCCTGTCCAGGAAGTTGGAGATGTAGACGAACCAAATAGGACGGGAAGGAATGGTTGAATGTCGTTTTAGTAAATACCAATTCCAATGTCATCAATCTGATAGATGCCCAAGCTACCGTGACTGGCTTGAATTTTGACTTCGGTAATATGATCCGTCCAATCCGATAAATCCCAATTACCAGTGGGAAGTTCATTCCAGCAGTACCAAATCCCTGGAGAAGTCGTCCCACCAGGTCCGTTAGATTCCCAAGGGCTCTCAATTTCTTGCATTGGTTTGTAACACAACTGTATGGCCTGGTCGCTTTCAACTCTAATCCGGTTGAGTTGAAAAGGTTTCTTGTCATTGATTCCGCCATCCGTCATAAAGATGTGCGTTGGTCTGTGACCCTCATGGGGGTGGAGAGTTCGGGGTTCTTCCCGTGGGTCAATTTCTTGGCAGGTACCATCATCCTGGATAATGCCCCACTCGCTAAAGCTTCCTGGACAAGCCGTAATATGTGGATTTTCATAGCCTAAATGAAAATGGCTCATGCTTAGAGGCGTCCAGATAGGACGGACTTCGACATACATGAGCCCATTACAGGCTTGGTGCCACCAGGGGGTAAAGGCAAAGGTATCTTCGGCGTATGGATGGGTACTGAACCCCAAGAGATCCAAGGCATCGTAATCTGAGAAATCGACCAAACATTCCTCTGACAGGCTTGGATTAGTCGGTGTTCGCAAGGTGTCCAAAGGCGAGGTCGATGTGTCATTCCGCGTCCGTGAGATATTGGCTGTTGGAAATGTAGAGGGCTTCGTCAAGGTAGGCAAAGTGAGCCCTCGATACCCAAATCCTTTTATGACATTTTTGCCTTTAGGTTGTGCTACTAAAACCATCCGATCGGCTTTTTGGGAGACGTTCAACGGGGTTTGACCCCAACCGGCCATGGGTACCACTAAAGCGAAAGCGATACCCCATGCTCCAGCTCGAAGGATGACCTTAGCAAAACCTTTCTTGAGTATTTTCTCCCTCATCCTCATCTTCTCTCTCCAATGTTCTCAGTGATTACCATAGGCTTGGTGCCATCGAGGTATTCCATATTTCATTTCCCTGATGGATTCTATTTCATTAGTGCCAAAAGCAATTCATATGCCATTGGAGCTTCGTGTCCATTAATCAGGTAATTTATGAAGTTTTGCGTGTGAGACGGGCAGGGAAATTACATCTCGGGAATGTCCGCCAGACGTTTAAGGAAGGTTTGATTGTATCCAAACCGATACGATGTATATCTGATCGAGTCAAATTCTCGGATGGTTTTAGATGATTATCATAAAAAAACCATATAAGAACTTCAAAAAAAATCTTGCTTCTATCCAAAATTTTTATTGCCCTGGATTGGAGATTTGCGGAAGTCGCTTGGCGAGGAGAGCGAGTGAGAATCTGAGCGGGTATGCCCCATTTTCGCTCGGGTTCTTCCTCCTCACTTATTCCTCATGTGCATTCTGGGTGGAGGCCAGGAACATATACCGGTGAAAATTATAGGCCTCGTAGCGAGTGGTTAGAGTAAAAAGCTGAGTTGACTGGATGTTTGCATTAGCCGAGCTATCCTTCTTAGGCCGGTAGTATCGCAAATGGCATCCCATTTGTCGGAGTGTTTAGAGATACCTTTGTTTTTGTTATGGTAGGTCTGTGCGTACTTTCTGGGTGATCCTTTAATTTCTTAAGTACATAGCGTCATTGACTCATCCTGCTATTCTGAATGGTCGGGCAATATCTTCATGGAAGTCAGAAATAATTCCTCAATAGCTAAATTTGTAGGTATTAATCTTCTAAAAATCAAGGACTTTAGAAAGTCGATTGAAATCCGAATGGTTATAAAATCGGTGCATTCGGTCTGAGCATTGATGAATTGATCATTCACCGAATTATTAACAGAAAGTAAGACGTGTCCATTAAAAAACTATCCTCAACCCAATTCCGCCTGCAATTGTTGAATATCATGGCTCAGAAGCATCATTGGGCCTGGCCGCAGTTCGTCGGGCCATCCATGTCCAAACCGCAGCTCAAAATTCATTATCAGCAGGAATATGCCGTCTATGTTCGGGACTTCCCTGTTTTTCTGGCGCGGATTCACGGGCACAATCCTCCGTTAGAAGTCAGAAAAATGTTAGCCGAAAATATTTATGAGGAAGATACCGGGATGCTTTCTTTGGGGACTTCACATCCTGAACTCTTTCTGAGAATGATGGAAGGGTTAGGGTTTCGCTTACGCGATTTTGAGAATATTCAGTTGCTACCTGCTACCCGGCGCTATCGGTCATGGTTGGACCGAATTTCTACTAGTTCTGATTGGGTCTTAGCTGCAGCCGTTTTGACGGTCTTTGTCGAAGGCAGCGTCAATGATCGTCAAGAACTCCTCCATCCGGTCAAATCCAAAGCACCCCGGCATATTCATCAAAAGATTAAATATCACCCCCTGGTCCAGCATCAGGGGGTTTCACCCCAAGCCATGGATCTCGTTCGAGCGCATCAAATGGTTGAGGCCGGTCATCGTCATGATGCCTATGGAATGGTGGTCCACTATGTCGGCACTCGTTCCCATCAAGATAAAATTCTTGGCGCGATTAAAAAAACACTTGACCTTTGGCTTCGCTATCGTGATGGAGTGGCCCGTGCCTGTGGTTTAAAGAAAAACGAGAGTGAATTCCGCTGATACGACAAGCGCCTTCACTTGTTATCGTGGAAAATTCATGGAAAACGGCAGTGTTTTTTGATCTGGATCTTTTCTGGCATTTCCTCCACAATAGACGTTTTCAATTTTGAAGCAGGAGGGCAGAGATGGCCACGATCGGGCAATTCATGACACGGAATCTGAGTTTTGTGACTGAAAATGCCAGCATTCAGGAAGCGGCTACACATATGCATAACCAGCGGATTGGTTCCTTGTTGGTTAAGCAGGAGTCTGAATTTTCCGGAATTGTGACTGAAACAGATGTCGTGCGCGCGGTTGCTGAACACCCTGCCCAAGTTGAACGCTTGAAGGTGAAGGAACTGATGTCCAGTCCGATCATAACCGTAGACAGAAATATGTCTGTCCATTATGCCCGGGATCTCATGGCCGATCGAAAAATACGCCATTTGGCCGTCACCGGAGAAAATGGAGACATCGTCGGTATTATATCGGTGAGAGACCTTTTGGCCTATTTTAAGACCGTAGCGAAAGACCTCAAAATACCTGAAGAGGATAAATAAGCTTGCTCATCCCTAATGAAGGAGTGTTTGGGATCTCTGCTCTGAAATGATGACTGGTGATGAGGCATTTTACAGGCGAATTTACTCAATTTTTGCTGCCTCGGCTTGTTGAATCTGGAGGGAGAGACGTTCTTCTTCTTGTCGAATGCGCGTTATCCGTTGTGCAATCCAGGGGCCGATGTGTTCCTTTTTGGATTTGG